>NZ_JBQENT010000041.1:0-47606 GCF_052044855.1 Metabacillus sp. 22489 | reverse complement strand
CAATTTCCCCACTGAAACCACTCCTTTAGCTTTATACTTATTATTCTATCAAATAAAAAACTGTGTGAGTAAGGAACCGTACGCATTCCTTACTTACACAGTTAATATTACACTCCCCATTAATATGAACTTCTTCAAAACATTTAGGGCATTTTGTAAAATATTTATCAATTAAAAATTGATTCATTGATTCTTCCGAGCCAAAAAGATTTAATATGCCTTCGTCTCTAGTTATAAGAGAGTTTAGAATTTCTTTTAAGTTGTTAGAAAAAATCAAACTTACTTCATCTGAAAAGGGCTTTAAATTTTCATGGATTTTAGCAGGGTTTGATGGATCACTAAAATCCTTTTTATTATCTGTGATAAAATATATCTTTTCATAATTAATAGTACCGTTTTTAATATGGTCATATAAAGTAAAAAAGATAGATGCATCTGCTGATTCATTCTTTAGATGATTCTTATTTTGCGAAAATTCATTATAAAAGAAGGGTGCTTCTTTTTTTATTGATTTTTCAACGATTAATTGTTCAGCTTTTTGAGATCTTTTTACTATTTTAGTGTAATTAGGATCATCCAAAAGGTTGTTTATCTTTTCTGCTCTTTTACCATAGTTGTATTTATATTTTCTAATTTCCATTCTTTTAATTTTTTCAAGTGTTTTTTCCATTTCCATCTTTTCTTCTTCTGTATCAAGAAATCTTATTAAACTTTTATATTCCTCAATAGTCTTTTGACTATTGTCAATAAAATCATTCTGAGTTTTATTGACATGTCTTTTCCATTCGAGTAGTACTTGATCGGTAATTATTAAATGACATTCATATGTTATTACTGCAGTAAGAAATTTATTAAAAGTCGTGGTGTCGTGTGTACCAGGTTCAAATAAATTAAGTAAAATATTTGTATCTAAACAGAGAGCTGTATTAGTATCCATAATTAGTTTTCACCAATCTTCTATATGTAATATATTATTTATATTTTAACATATTACACAACTATAAATGGTATATTATCACATTAATTCAAACCTTTTTTAAAATAGGTGTAAAGTGACAATAAGTTTATAATCTTATTGTTTGAACTATCAAAACCAGGAAAATGCGTGATGGAAATTCATAAAGAAGTAGATGGTGTCAATTTAGGAGTTATTTTTCATACATTTAGGTGATATTTTTCACTTACAACATTAAATTCTTGGCTAGTTCCAATATAAAAGCATGGTTTGAAATTAAACAAAAACATGCTAAAAAAATATAGACTTCTTCAACTAAAGCACTCGTTAGTTGAAGAATAATAACGACTTCTTCATAAAAGCACCGAATACGGATTAGAAATTAAACAAACCTTGCTCTTTCCATTGGTCAAAATACTTTTGATATCCCATTTCCTCAGCAGTCATAGTATATTGCACCCCATCTAATTTAAAAGTATGAGAACCAGACAAGGCTTCATATGTTGGATTCTCTTTCACATCTTCGAAAAGAGCTTCAAATGTAGCAATATCAACCTCAGAAGAGCCATTTCTCCTTGTTTCAAGAAGAATGAAATCTTCTTCTTTTTGGTCTATATCTCTTGTGAAAATTAAACCTGCCTTTTTCAATGAGAAGTATAATCGGTTCAATGTTTAATCTCCGTTCACTAAAAAAATTTAATATCAACTAAAAGCCCCAACCTTTACAATCTTTAATTCACTTTACCATAAATATAATCTATCCTTACTGCATTGACCTGCATCTATAGTTGAACAAGAAAAAGCGATGGTTCTTTATTGAAGTATTGCTAACTATTAATTCAATAACGAACTACTCTTTTTAGGTACATAATCAATTGAATTAGCAATTGCAACCAACATTTCTGCTGACACCTTCTTAGTTAGTCTTTTATCAATTCCGAGAATATATTGCCATTTATCTTTTTCAAAAACAAAGAAATAAACATTCTGTTCGGCAAAAAAAATGGCTTCATGTCCATTTTTAAGTGTATAAGATTTCTGATTAGCTTTATCATTTATTGTTATTTTATTTTTTAAGGGTCTTATATCAATTTTATAGTGATTTTCTGGAGAATTTTCATTTATAAACTCTATATTCAGAGAGTCATTTACTCCATATTCCTTATCTTCAGTAAATCTTCCAAACTGATGGGTAAAAGGGATAGAAGGAACTATAAATGGCAATTTCACATCCTTCTTAAAGTGTTTCTCAAATTCATTAACTGCTTCTTCAACTGTTTTATAACCATGTTTAATATACATTTCCTCTAATGGTGGAAGTGTATTATTCGGTTTAGCATACACTGTTCCATTACTTGTTCCACAGATTAAAAAACTTAATAAAATCAATAATAGATTAACTCTTTTATCCAATTTCATCACCCTAAGTATTTTTAGTGATATTTTCCCCAATCAATTTGAGACTATACTTCTTCAACTAAACTGCTCCTTTAGTTTAAGTATATTACTTCACAATCGAATAAACCTTATATATATCTAGTGCAATGTATCGACTAATAAAAGATGCAAAATAACTCCAAAAGTGACACCTTCTTGGATTAAAGGGTCTTTTTTTAAAAAATAAAGGAAAAGTTGTAAATTTGTGGAATTATATATATGTAATAAAATTACTAGGAGGGATTATATGTTAAGAAAACTAGGTTTGAAAACTACCTTGTTAGGTTTTGTTATGGGTACCCTGGTATTTGGGGGGAATGTAGCAGAAGCATCTTCTGATGATTCATTTAAGGAATATATGCTTTCTGAACCAAGTAATGGAATTAGTGCTAGAGGTATCGGAACACTTGTGTCAATGGGAACTGATACAAATTTAATTAATGGAAATGTCCATTCAGATGGTGGTACCTATTGTAGTAAAATGTGTAAAGAGATAAGAGTTGCTTCTTATATTTATAAAAATAATAAAAGTGTTTCATACAAATTAGATAGAAGAAGTAATGCTTATCATGCATATGCAATACCTGATTATGTAAAATACTATACTGGATCTTCTTACTATGGCGCATCAGATCACTATGCATTGGATAATTATGGTCAATCAGTTGCCGATAGAACTATAGATAGTGATTTGTAAATTTTATACTAATTATAAAGATTAGTGGAGAGTATATATAGCCACTAATCTTTTTCTATTTATTTTTCAAAACTGTTGATAAATAACTATTGGTAAAGGGGAAAATTCTGTAATGAAAAAAAGGTTATATATACTATTAATACTCTTTTTCACCATTATAATGGTTGGTTGCAACAAGGATGCTACTGTTAAAGAAGTCAGTAGTAAAGTTAAAAAGGATGTTTCTATTGGTACTACTTTAGGATTAAATGATGAAACAGCAGTTTCACAATTAAACGAAACATTTCACATTAAAAAAGGTAATGAATTTAATCCAAGTATAAATTTACATAATCGTGATACTAAATCTAATTCATTTAGATTATATTTTATGTTAGATTACAATGAATCAACAATAATATATAACAATAAGGAATTAACCTTTATAGATATAAAATTGGATCCCTTTGAAGAAAAAACTATAGATATTGAGTTAGAAGACTTAAGTAATGGTTTGCATGATTTTATTGTTTTATCAGTAAGAAATCCAGATAAACTCTTATTAGAAAAAAAGTTTTTTCCACCTGGGCATTTTAATTTAGCGAAACGAACAACATTAATCGTTGGAGGTTCGGATAGTCCACCTAAGGTAGACTATATAAATTATAAAGCATTCGATTCTAGTGAAGAAATGCCAGCGATATTAACCACTAAACCTTCTAAAAGTCTCGAGAATGAGGGGATAACAATATTACCATATAATAGCAACTCTGAACTTTGGTTAAATTTCAATTCTACTAACGTTAAAAAATATGCAATATTTGCATATTTAGGGGATGAATATCTTCCTATAAAAAACAGATTTGTTGAGGTTGACAATAAAGGTATTATTAATATTCCTCTAGACATCAAATTAGTCAAAAATAAAAATTTAGTTATTGGAGTGGTTGAGAATCCGTTTGAAAAACAGACCGACGAAACAAGAATTCCATGGTTTGTTCAAACATTAAATAGAGTAAGTGTAAAATAATTAACAAACATAACTTACTGTTTATATGTTTTTTTTAAATTAATAAGAAATGTTTGATAAAACAAAATTTACAATCGTATTTAATCGAACTTTATAAAGCAATAGAGGTAGTCATTAGTGGCGTATTTTCCGACGAAGCTTTAAGAGAAATTCGGTTTAATTTTGTAGCACAACTCTTTGCTACATATAACAAAACAAACGATTTAACTGAAATTGAGATTAATTCAATATGGCATATAAGAGTCTCTATCCAGACTATTTTATGGCGTACTGATGCTAGTATAGTTCCATGGACACAACTTAGTTAAGTGTTAAAATGTTACTAAGAAAGGTTGTGTCCATATGGGAAACAAAAATACAGGCAAAAAATATAACGAAGATTTTAAAAAGATGATCGTTGATCTTTATAACTCTGGTAGCTCAGCTAAAGATTTAAGCAGTGAATATGGCGTTTCTGAAGTAACTATTTATGCATGGGTAAAGAAGTTTTCTCCAATACAAACGGAGGATGGCTCAACTGTGACAGCTGATGAAATCGCCAATATGAAAAAGCAAATGCTCCATCTTCAGGAGGAAAATGAAATCTTAAAAAAGGCTATGGCCATATTTGCGAAAAAATAGAAACAGACGAGCTCATCGATGTAATTGTAGATCTTCAAGACCAACATGCCACACAAACTCTGTGTAGTGTACTTGGTATACCTAAAAGCACTTTTTATCAATCGTTTAAAAAAACGGAATCTAATCGTGAATCTGAAAACAAGCAACTAACAAAAAGAATCAAAGAGATCCATGAAGAAAGCAAAATGCGTTATGGTGCCCCAAAAATTCACAAGATCCTGCAAAAAGGTGGATTTAAAGTGAGTTTAAAACGTGTTCAACGACTGATGAAGGCTGCTGGTCTCTTTTCCATTGTGAGGAAGAAGTTTCGTCCTCAGTCAAGTAAAGTGAAAGTAATTGATCGTGATAACCTATTAAATCAAGACTTTACTACTACTACAATTAATGAGAAATGGGTCGCTGACATTACTTATATCAATACGTTAAGAGACGGTTGGTGTTATCTAGCTTCCGTTATGGACTTGCATTCTAAAAAAATCGTTGGTTATTCGTTTGGACGAACAATGGTGACAGATTTGGTAATCAACGCTTTAAATAACGCTCTCGATACTCAACATCCAAGTGAAGGATTAATCCTTCATTCAGATTTAGGTTCCCAGTATACCAGTGAAGACTTTCAAAAGCTTTGTGAAACAAAAAAGATTAAACAATCCTTCAGTAAAAAAGGCTGCCCATATGATAATGCCTGTATTGAATCATTTCATGCCATTTTAAAGAAGGAAGAAGTTCATCATGTTACATATTTAGACTATAAAACTGCGAGTCTAGCAATGTTTCAGTTTATTGAAGGCTGGTATAACCGAAAAAGAATTCACAGTAGTTTAGGTTATAACACTCCACAAGATATTGAAGATCAAGTGAAGATAGCATAAGCTTGTGCACTTACATGGCTTGGAAGTGATTCCCACAGAGGCACCGTGTCAAACACTGGCATAAAACAAACTTCTTTCATCAATATAATTTTAATAACACTAGAACTTAACTTTTTTGTGTCCAAAATATTGACTCAAATCCATACTTCTCTAATTCGCCAGCTATATTTTATATTAACAAAGCTATGTTAATTTGGCTTTGTGAAAATAGGGTGAAAATAGAAATGGAAATTTGTGGGATATTCCAATTAAACTAAAGGGATCTTTGATTCAATAAGAAAAAAATCAAAAGTCGCACATTATAAGTCGCCTTTTTTGTCAATTTAGGAGTTATTTTTCATACTTTTAGGTGATATTTTTCACTTACAACTAAATTCATAGCTAATTCCAATATAAAAGCATGTTTTGAAAAATTAAATCAAAACATGCTGCTCTAAAAAATAACTCTTCTTTAACTAAAGCTACCCTTTACTTTAAGTACATTTCTTCACAATCTTCATTTATGCATCAAAATTGCCTTACTCAACTAAGTAAGGCATCTTTTACGTATTTCAAGTTTTACTTAAATAAATTAAGTTATTGTGGCTTCCCGTCTCTTATTTGTTCATAATTAATTAAATCAATTTTTATGTCTTTAATTTCATCGCTACCTTTAGCTTCTCTATCTGGCAATAAGTTAGGCATATCTATTTTTAATTTAATAAAGTCTGATTTCCATTCTGGCTTTTCATTTTGAGGATCAGCAACAATAACTGCTAATTTCATTTCATACCAAGCGTCAGACTCTTTTTGTGTATGATCAATTATTAAATCTACTCTTGCTACTTTTTGGACATTCCAAGTCATTTTTTGACCATATTTCTCCTGTATGATATTTTCAACTTTTGGTGAAATAATCATTAACAAAATATCCTCTGTCGTAGCATAGACGTTTTTTTTAATCTTACCTTCTTCGGATACCTTTGCACTAACTAAATTACCTGAACCCAAAATTAACGCTAACGAAAATAACATAATAATAAATTTCTTCATATGTTCACCTCTTTTTCATTAACGTTTGTCAATTACTAAAAAATTATTCTCATTAAATCTTGTTGAACTAACCTGCCCCTTTAGTTTAAGTGTATTACTTCACAATCGAATTAACCTATAGCGCAAAGTTTCGAATCAAAGAAACTCCAAAAGTGACAGTTCAAATATAATTGTATAAAATTAAAAGTGTCATAACTTAAAAGTTTTGATACTGTTTTTGTTGATCAGTAATATTAAGATATTGAATGGTGTCATATCTAAGTGTCGTAAATAAAACTATTTTAAGAATTTTTTTACATAATGAAATACAAGGGTGCGATAAAATAATCTCTTAGAAGTTTACTTGAACGAAAGCAGACCGTCCAAAATTTAAAGAAGTTATGGTCTTTATTAAAAGATGGTGATACTTTAGTTGTGACCAAGTTAGACCGTTTTGCAAGTTCAACAGTAGAGCAATTGAAACAGTATAGTTCTTGTTTGAGAAAGGAGTAAAAGTACACATTCTAGATGTAGGAATTGTCGAGGAAACACCAGCTGGAAGACTTATTTTTAACATTATGAGTTCTTTTGCTCAATTTGAAAGGTTTATGATTGTTGAACATAGTGAGGGAGGTAAAGCTTTCAAAGCAGTGTGGAAGTTTTCGAGAAGCTCGTCCTAACGAATATAGCAAAAAAAAACAGATTAATCATGCTTTAGGATTATTAGCAACACATTATTATAAACAAGAGAAGAACTTACTGCCATTTCAAAAAGTACTTTAATTGGAGCTAACAGAATACAAGCAGCTCTGAGAAAAAAATTAAGATTTATATACTTGTTGAGCCATTATGATAATTATTAGTAAATGCTCTACTGTTGTTCGATCCCCTATTTTCGTTCTCTAATGCAATACAATACTATCAATAAAAATCCCATTTCACTAAATGCGAAATGGGATATAATTCTATATACAATCTCTCTAATTTATCTCATAAAGAGACTCCAATTCCTATACTTTCTCTACAACTTACCCAACTGCGAAGGAAGCATCTGGATCGAATGATTCAACGCATCAAGCTTACTCTCAATTCGATTCAACAAATACAACGTCACCACAATTGGAAAGCCAACCTCGCCAATCACTGACAACCACTGCTCCATGTTCTCACCTCTTTTCATTGTTTTGATGGGGGACAGTCCCCCAACGTTAACCGTTGGGGACTGTCCCCACCACCACGCAAACACAAGTAAAATAAGGAATCTAGCTTTAAAAGTACACAAATGATCGAAAATAGGGACAGTCCCCAAAAAGGCATGGGGGACTGTCCCCACCTCAAACAAACCTACTCATACCAAGGCTCCATCCCCACAACAGCTGAAAATTGCCGCAAAATGGGGACTGTCCCCATTAAATTGTGTCCCCAGTAAATTGACCACATTACATTAATGCGATATCTGTTACGTTGCGTTCAACAATTCTTGCGCCTTTTTTTGTTACGTAGTCGCCGTCTTTTGAAACGAAGACGTTTGAGGCGAGAATTTCGTCCATTGCGGTGTTTAAGGCTGCTTGGTCAACGGGTTCAGCTGGGGAGTCAATGCTGATTTTGACTGTTTTTCCAGCTGTGTTTAAAAATTGAAGCTCAAGAGTTTTTGCCATTGATGTTCCCTCCTTTCCTTATTTAGCTTTCTTCATTTCCATTACGCATTGATTTGGTTTGAATCATTGCGTTCCACATATAGAAGTGGTGTTGATTGTAAGCTTGCAATCGCTTGTGCAGCTTGCAGCAATTGGTCTGGAGTTGCACTTGTTTTCACATTGCTGTAGCTTTTGCGCTTTGTTTTCGCCTTTCCGTTCTCATCCACTCCCATATCGAAGACAAGGCTTAACTGAGTTTCTAATAAAGTTTCAACTGCCATTCTCTCTCACCTCCTTCACCTTCTATATATAGAGAAAGTGAACTAGGAGTAGCGGGAAAATAAAAAAAGATTTAAAAAAATTTCTCTATATTTTAACGCTACTGCTCTCCTCGAAACTCCCTATTTATGAAATGAAGACTATTTTAAAAAAAGGAGCTAGTAAACATGGAAAAACTAAATCTCAAAACAATTAATAAGTACCAATCCTTCCAAACAGTCGAGGAGTTGGATGAAACAGTTCACAGGTTTTTGTCGAGACATGAAGCAAAATTGTCCTCTGGAACAAGGGCTGTTTTGCAATGCATTGTGGAGCACTCACGAAAGGTTATCGGTGTTTCATTTGCCAGCAACTATTACATTGCTGAACAGGCAAAGGTAAGTGTGAGAACAGTTATCCGTGCGGTTAAAATACTGCAGCAAAGGGGCATCATTAAAAAGATTCCGACAGTAAGAGCAAACGGAAAGCGAGCTACAAATATTTTAGTCATCCAACCCTTTCAATCATCCGAAAAAGAAATGATCAATAAAGAGGAAGATTGGGAACATTTTTAACAAAATAACACATTCAAACATTTGCAGCTGTCTCAAAAGGGACTAATGAATTCTTTGAGACAGCTTAATTTTTAAAAAAAAATTTTAAAAATGACGCTACTCTCCGATCCTTAACTCCCTATATATAGGTTGACAGGAGCTTTTCAAGTGCTGGACAAGCTACTGCAATTTCAAAAAAGGAGCTAAAGGGTATGGAAAAACTTACTTATGAAACAATTCAAAACTATCAATCTTTCGAAAGCACTGAAGAAATGGACATGGCTGTACGTGGATTTCTATATAAGCATAAAGGGGAATTATCAGAAGGGGATCTGAAGGTGCTACAGCAAATTTGGCGACATTCCGTTAAAGTGATTGGTGTTTCCTTTGCAAAATATGAGTATATCGCTGAGCAGGCGAATGTAAGTCGCCGAACAGCAATGCGTGCTGTGAAGAAATTTGTTGAGAAAGGACTCATGAAAAAAATTCCAACCGCGAGAATGAACGGCAAGCAAGGTGTGAATATCCTTGTCATTCAGCACTTTGCATCTATTGATTCTCTAAAAAACGATGTGTCACCGCATGCTGTCACTCCAGCTGACACTCCTAATAAAACAGAGAATAAGCAAGACTCACCCTGTGAGAAAGATCTAAAACCTAATAACGTAATAGAGCAAGTAGAGCCGTCACTAGAACAGCTAGATTCAAGCTACTTACCAGAATCTGTATCACCTAAATTTGTCGAAGCAGCAAAACCGTTCTTTCCTGCAATAGAAATTTATCGCCTTTGGCAACGAGTATTAATTGTCTATAGCAAAATGCAGCTGCAAAAGGATCTTGAGGACGTCATTGATAAGGTGATAGATGCTTTTAAACAAACGGTTTTTGCGAAAAAGCTTGGGAAAATCCGCTCAACATTTGCTGGGTATTTTTACACAATTCTCTATGCAAGCCTCGTTGTCGAAAAGCGCAAAGAAACAAAACACTTATTTTATGACTTTTTGAATGAGGGGGAATGATAAAAGTCTCCATGCATTTTTAGCAATTGTAATGAAAGAAGATAGTGTTCAAAGTGAATAGTCAAAGCATCGGAAATGCAAAATACATAATTAAACCGGGATTCAATCGATAAGCAGTCGGAGATTTTGAGGCAATATACGTTTGCCATACAAACGTTAAAAAGAGAAAGGCTTTTTACCCTTCTCCCTGTGTATCGTCGTTTTTTCGAGGATATAAAATAAATTGCATCGTTGGATAGCTATATGCTTGTTCATATAAATCCTTTAATGCTTTGCGCAGGGCATTCATCCTTTTTCTATCGGTTGCTTCAGCGAAGTAGTCTTTAAAAGGTGGCTTGTCCTCACAAATCGTAGCAATCGCGTGGTAATGCTTTTCATACCTTCGAACCTCAACCTCAATTTCATCTCCGCGCTCATTTTTAATTTGCTTAATCTCCCTTGAAAGATAATCCTGCATTTCCATTTGATTTCCCTCCTTCACTTTCTATCATTATGTAAATATTCATTTTCGACAATTTTCTTTCTCACTTATATAGTATTGGCTAAATCTTTTGCATGTCCTTTATGAAATAGATATTTACTTTGGAAAAATCAAAAAATCTCTATCTAGTGAAAACGACCTACCTTCCTAAAATAGGTAAATAGAGTGATTGAGCTTGCATAATAATGGAAGTAACATTTACCTATACCAAATTCATGGCAGTTGACATGAAAAGGGAGAGTGTGAATTTATGCAAAATAAATTTAAGCAACAACTAAAAGACTTAGTCTTAGAAAAGGTTAACCAGATTATGAAGACGTTAGATAAGGAAAAACAAATCGAATGCGTCCTTGTCATAAAGGACTTTTGCGAACGATTTGCCTTAGATGAACCAATCTTTCAACATTTATATGCTGCCTATAAAGAACAGATGACATCACTTGAGCTATATAGTCAGGAAATTGATATTTACTATCATCGTGAACATAACCTTCATACGTTAACATACTTAGAAAAATCTTTTACCTTAAATGACGAAACGTATGTTTACTTCCTTACGAGCTGTATTGAAATCGTACGGGAGGTTTTACCGTTAGGCACTGTTGTAGAGCTTGATGAGAATTACTTTAAACCGAGTCAGGAGCATGGTGTTCCCGCGAAAGTTGTCATAACAGGTAGATTTATTGCGCCAAAGGGCTATAAGACTTACTTCCCTTATTGTGGTGTCCTCTACCCATTCGGTGAAATGAGAAAGGATGCACAAATCCACTTCACCACACCTCTCATAAAAAATGTCATTCATCATGGCTATAAAGATGAGGCTGAGGAAGCACTGGAAATCATCATGAAAAAAGAGTTAATTATTGATAAAAACTTAAAATCTATTGAATTCTCTGTACAAGATATGCGAAAGCTCCAAAAGGAAATCGAATTAAAGCAAAATGCAGGTGAGCGATAATGGCTTTATATACCTATGATTTTTGTCACGATCTTCTATACGGTGGCTGGGATTCCGGCATCATCAATAACCTTGAGGACGCAAAGAGAGAAATTAAACAAAACTTCGAGGACATGGATCTCGAAAACGCCTCTGTTCAGGAGGAAATGCGTCAAATTATTGATGAAATGATCGCGGAACTTGACCAGTTAATTTCTACAATTAAGTCAGTCAATTTTAGATAAATTGAAGCTTCCATAATATAAGTATCTCATTTGTAGATCAAAACCTTAGGCAGTTATCTCCTACTTTACTTTTTACGGTTCACATCTGTTTGAGGTGGAGTGGCCTACTGCCTTCCAATATTAAGGAAAGGACGTGCAAGTATTTGGCGAAACCAGATATTAAACTGGATATCAACGAGCTCCAGGCTGCATTGAACTCACTACAAAGCGGCATTGATGACTTTAAAAGCTACACAACAACCTTCCGAAATAGTACAAGAGACCAGTTAAAGAGCTTTAACTCCGACTTCATCGATAAGCTAGACGGTGTATTGGACAACATGAACGATGACATTAATACAAGTCTCTTAGAAAATTTGGAGTCGATTAAAAAGGTCGGAGAAAAGATAATTGAAGAAATGCAAAGTGCAGATGAACAAATAGGTCAGAAGATAAAGAGTGGTACATCATGAAACGTGATTTAAAAATCAATTACGGAATATTGGACGGGATTATTGAACAGCTCCACACATATAAAAATGCCCTCGATACGATGCACTCTTCATTAGTAACGCTAGTAAGCTTTATCCGGAACAACTACGCTGACAGCATCGACGCTTGGGATGATGTTGTCAAAGATTCAAAGAAGCATATAAAGGATTATCAAGGCCAAATCGGTGACCTTCTATCGTTATTTGAAGGCTATGTAGACGACACAACTGCTTATATAACACCACTTGCCCGAAATTCAATGATGCGAGTCGATCGCAATGATATTTGGGCCAACTTGTGCCAAGTAGAATCTGGGGTTACAAATAATGTCCCAAAGGCGATTAATATCATCTATAATACCCCGTTTTCCTTTGCCTTTTGGGACGACCCAACGGATGAAGAAAAGGAAAGAAGTCGGGCAAATAAGGAAAAGCTTGAGTATATTCGTGGCGAGATTAAAGCATCAAAAAGTATCCTAGAAGGAAAAGTGGACGCCTTATGGAATCTATATGATAACAAAATTGTCCCATTTGAAAACACCGATGATGCCTACAATAACAAAGCCGCAGATGTTAAAGACAAATACACAGACTTCTTTGAAGGAGTAGTAGATGTCCTAAGCGGAATCGGGAATGCGGTATCAAGCTTCGTCGAAGGCTTAGTTGATGGTATCATTGATATTGTCGTTGGACTTGTTACAATTATTGTCGAGGCAGGAATCGTCGCTGTCTCCAATCAAATCCCAGACTTCGTTGAGCCAGACATTCTCAAGGACAAAGCGAACGAAATTAAGGATAAATACAGCGAAATGGTCGTAAATGCGGTTGAAGACCCATTCAGCATATTGGAATCACTCGGCCAAGGTGTTACCGATACAGCGGAAGAAGAAGGCATTATGTACATTGCCGGTAATGTGTCAACTTCGTTTATTCCGTATGTTGGTGTACTTGGGAAGGCCAAGTGGTTGAAGGCTGTTGATAATGGGAACGGACCGAAGACAAAGCCGGTATCAGATGGAATTCAAGCCAAAGTGAAGGACCTTGTAAATAATAACAAGGCATTTGAAGGGATTAAGAATGGTGCTATCGAATTTGTAAGTGGTGTAAGAAATGGTGCAATTATCTTTTTTAATGGGGTGTTTAGAACTAATAATATAGAAGATAGACTGGCTACTGTAGGTGTACCTTCTGATATGAAAGTACCTTGGAATGTCTTGGATAATAAGACTATTCAGGATGACATAGTTGCCCCATTGAAAATGGCCATTGATAGAGTAAATGGTGGGGGGAAAGGTGATAAGGATGGTAATAAGGGTAAGGATGAACCTAGAGTAGAACCTGGTTCAACACCAATTGAACATAGATATGCTATTGACCCTGAAACCGGAAAATTAATTGATTTTGATTGGACGTCAACAAGGAGAGTTGACCCATTAAAAGATGCTCATATCCTTGAAAGAGTTAGTGAGATAAAAAGTCGTTTATCCAAAAAAGTTTTAAAAAAGGGTGGGAATTTTGGTTACGCTGAGGTGGATATTCCTATTGTAGAACAAAAAGAATTTTATTCATCAAGTCAGGTTGACATTTCCTCTGGTAATCCAAATTTAGAAGGTTTCTCATTAAAACCTGAAAATCCCACTTTTAGAGCTACTAAGGCACCTGATAAGAAGGGAGATAATTTTGTAAGAGAAACGGATACAGAATACAAAATATTAAATGATTTAGCCGAAAAAATCGGAGAAAATAATAATGTTACAGGAAATGTAAAATTGTTTACAGAAAAAGATACGTGTGGAAGTTGTAATAATATAATTTCTCAGTTTAAAGAAAGATATCCAAATATAACAATTGAAGTAATTCATAATGGTGGGGAACTAATAACACCAAAAAACATGTGAAACATAGGAGAGTATTGAATATGGACTTAAAATGGGAGTATAAAGAATTAGTTGAATCGTTTATCGAAGATTACTATTCATATAAACAAAATAATATGAGTAACCGTGAAGCTCTAGCTAGAACTTATAATGAATATGAGACGGTTATAAACCAAGGAGAAATGGAAAAAGCAGTTATAGAGATTCTGTATGGGGAATTTTTACTAAAACAATCCAAAGTACTAATTACAGCAAAAGAAAAAACAAAAGAAGAATTGCTTTCTATAGATTTTACTAAGCTTAGAACTGAATTAACAGATGATGAAGTAAAAGAATTAATAAGTCGCAAGGATAATATTTTATTAAAATTAGACGAAAAACCTTTAGATTTTTGTTCTGAAGCAAGATGGTATTATCAAGAAATTAATGAAAATGTGAAGGAATTTTTTGAAGCAGAAAGTTTTGAAAGTGACAATGTGGGTCAAGTAGTTAATCATGTTTTAAAACGATTTGAAAGAGACTGTAGGAATACAATGAGCGAGAATATTACAATAAAAGTTACGTTAGCTGAGTTGTTAATCAAGAAAGGGATTAATGTTCAAGAAGAGCTGAACAACATACTAGATGAACTAAAACAGTTTAATATAGAAGATGTCGGGCAACAGTTATCGAAAGAAGAAAAAGAAGATTTAACGAGGAGAATCAAGAATTTATTAATTTTGTAAGGGATTTAAACCTATGGATAAGTCACGTATAGCATCCGACATAAGTGATGAATATTATACGGCAAAATTTTATCTGTACTCTATACCTGATACAACATTCCTTAGAGTTTTAGAAAACATGTCGAAAGGTATCGGAACTAGCTTAGATTACTTACATTGTGAGTTCCCAGGAGATATTGAAGAAGATGAAGGGCCATTTGAAGGAGTGCGATTTAGAGTATTGGATGACGATGGAGTCATGCTTGATGAAGAAAAATTCTTTAATTTATTAAAAGAAACTTGCAAGGAATATTTAATGGATTTTTCACAAGATAGAGAGACAGTTCAACGCCTGTTGAACAAAATAGCTTATAAGCTATCTTTAGAGTAAAAGGGTGTGATAATACTCTTGTAAAAGTGAAGTGAAAATTGCAACTACTTTAATTGAAATTTGTTATCTAGATTTTTATAATAATTTAATGACAAGAACGAGCGATAAACATACTAAATGTCATATTAAAAACTTAGAAATGTATAATGAAACAGGTAAATTATGCTAATGAATAATTATCATAATTTACCTGTTTTTATTTATTTTTTTATATTTTTCCATTCGATTAGAAATAGCTGGGAAAACTAAATATTGATGATATAATTATTGAGGTTTAATGGTATGTTAAGAGAATGCTTTGCTAAAAGGGAAGACTTAAAGAAAAGCCATGTAATTTGAGGAGTAGAAAATGAGCTTTGAGATGAAACCTGAAATCAAGACAGTTTTGGAAAAAATTGAATTTGTTGATAGGTATAGAGCATTATCTGAACAATTTGAAGGTAATCCCGATGATATAAATGATAGAATTGAGAACTATGAAATAGAGAAGGTTAATGAAATATTTAATAAGTTGGGATATGATGCAGATTTTGATGACAAGGAGAAATTTTTTAAAGTAGGGGTTTTAGATAATTCACCGAATTATATGATATGGTTTAATATAATTTTAGAATATGGAATGACTGAATTTATTTGGGTTGTTTATCGTAATAATGAGGTAAGATTAGGAAGCCCTTGGAGTGTTTACTCAAGATTATTAATTGATCCAAGTGAAAGAATAAAAAAGCCAGTTTATCGAAGTTATAAGGAATTAGAAGAGATATTAAAAGAAGCATTTTTAATGTATGAGGATTTTAAATATGAGTTAATCAATTTTTTATAAAGAACAGTAAAAGAAAAACAAAATTAAGATGAAGCAATACCTTGATAGGATAAGACCTCTCAAGGTATTTTTAATTTAAGTAATATAATTATCATGTTATATACGATATCTTATTGACACTAGATGAAGTTTAAGAAAAGCAACCCCGAATGGATATATATAAAGAAGATTACAAGAGTTTTTGGAGGATAGTAGTAATGGACTGTACACTATTTTTAGTCACAGAATTGGACGAGGAAACACTGAAAAGAAAGATTTATAACATAATGTGTGAAGCAGTTGAAGATAAAGTGACTAACTACGAGAATTTTTCTCGTCTTAGCTGTAAATACTTCACACTTGATATTGAAACAGAGGATATTATTAGTCTTGATTTTTTAAAGGAAGAACACGGAATGGAAATTAATGCAGAGGTTGGAATTCAACTATTTGGAAAATCATTTGAGGAAGGATTAGAAGTGTTGTTTAAAATATTCGGGAATATTTTGAAGGAATTTAATCCTGACATGGTGTTTGTGGAAAATGGTACAGATCAATTATTTAGAAAAGAAAATGACACGGTGATTATAAATGAAAAATTGGATCAATATCAGGAAAAATATCTATCAAATGAGATAATTAGCTTACTAAAATTCCCATATATTTACCAAGACTTATCAAACTAAAACGAGGTCTTTTGGTGGTTACTCAGAATAAACCACTTTCCCTTTCATTATTACCAACATAACCTTTGTTCTATCTGTAGGAATATTTCACCATTTTTTAATGTAGGTATAGAATGTCTAGAATAAATTTAACGGAACAGGACAATTATGGTCAGATATCACCATAATTGTCCTGTTTTTTTATAACTACTTAGATGAAGATTGGCAAGAGGAAGACCATAAATTTTGTCCTTAATTATTAAGGTTGCATCAGAAATAGATCCTAACTTAGCATATACATGAGACACCTTGTTTTTAAAAGTAAAAATGGTGCAGTGGAAATCATAGTTAAAATAATAAGGAGTAGTTTTGATGAAAAACTATGTAGAAAATGTGACTAATAATGCGAAAGTTGCAATAGGATTAGCAGTAGCTGAAAAGATGTTTGAACTACTTAATATAAATGATAATTATAAAGAATACAAAATTGGTAGAGAAGCATTAGATAATTGTTGGAAGTGGCTTGAAGGAGGAAATATAGAAGCTGATGATTTATGTAACTACATAGATAGTGAAGATTATGAGGATATAGCTGAATTTGCCAGCAGCGGGGAAAGCACAAAAGACATATATGCTTGGTACACTGCTTTATATGCTGTTTCATATACAACCAGACAAGCCTACAGAAAAGAGGAACAACTACCCACCACAAATAGTGGAAAGTGTAGATGATGAAACATTAATAACATTTGTTGAAGGTGCGGTTAAGGCTGAATTCTTAAAAATTGGGATTCTAGAGAAAGTGAAAAAATACTTACTAGAAAAGTATCCTGCTGGTAGTGATTTGGAAAGTCTCACTATTACAAAAGGAGAAATAATGAAAATGGTAGATATTAGATTCGGCACTGATTAGTTAAAGGTATAAGACTAGAGTAAGGAAATAGATAAATTCACAAGGAGGATGCAATGATAAACCAAAAAAAATTAGAAATGGCTTTTAAAAGATATAGCAAAAATTTTGTGGATGGAATCAAATTTGAAGATGTTAAAGAGAAATATAATGTCAGTAGAAGAAAGATTGAGAAAATTGTTGAACAAAATGATACTGAGAAAGATCACATACTATTAATAAATCTAAATAAAATTTTCTCCTATCACTTGTCACAATGGAAAAACGATGTATTAATAGGCGGTGGAAACAATGCAGTGGGATTAAAGAACATGCAGAAGGTCTTATTTTACCAGTGCATGGGGCAGGATCTTTATACAACCAAGTATCCTGAGATGATTTTGGGATATACCTTTAGAGAGGTCGTTCTCACATTAGTTCATTTTGCAATGTATGGATGGGAGAAAGAAGAAAAGATATTATATGATTTTATGGCTCATCACTTCGGTGAACATTTAATAGATGCCAATGAAGAGAATAGACATATTTGGTTTCTGCTTGAGCTGTACTTGCAGTATAAAAATAAAACAATCATGGGAACGAATAAAAAATTGCATCTAGCCGTGAAAAATAAGTTTAAAGAAGCTGAGCAGCGATGCGACTCAATCCCTGATGACCTAAACATATATGATGAAGTGCTTGAACGTTGGTCGACTAATGATTTAGAAGAAATAGAACAACTAATTTTGAAAATGTCGGAGTATCATTCCTTATTAGCTTCTGAAATCGGAGAGCTAGGTGAATCTGGTGATTTCAGATACGGATTTTATCCTTTTGAAATCTTATTCTTGATCCATGTAAGGAAACAACTAGGGTTACCAGTACCTAATGAAATTGATCATTTTCTGTTGAATACTCCAGAAGCGAAAATGGTGTTTGAAGAACGTGAGTCATACCCTGAATGGGACACCGCGCTTCAAATGGTCGATCAATTTTATCGTAAAAATTACCCGGAATATATTCCTAACAAGCATGGAGATTTGTTTCAATAAAAGGGAGGAAGCTAATATGCCTGATCGAGGGATAGCACAGGTTATATTCCCTGATAGCAAGGATTTGGAAACGTTTTTGAATGAGCAAGGAAGTTATGACCTACACGAAAACCTATTAAAATATGGATTGAAGACGAAAAAGTTTTTATACGTTGACTATAAAGGTGAGCAATACCAAGAAATTGTCAATTTTATTCTTGATTATGAATTTGCCCACCAAATTGAATTAGCAACAAAAGAAGAACTCGAGAAATTAGAAGCATTTAATTATGAATATTTACCCGAAAAGATCAGGGAGGCCAACAAAATACTGTCACCTAAGGGGTATGGACTACTTTCATATCCGAATTCGGGCGACTTCTTCGCACTATTCATTGGGAAATTAGAAAACATAACAAAATGGCTGCAAGAAGAAGTGCTTCTCGATGATAGAATCCCTTTTCAAGAAAGGTGTATCAAGTATTACAGATAGACTACGATTGTACGTCTTCAACCTTGACTCCAAAAAGGAACTAATGAAAGCATATATTAATTTGTTTAAAACGCACTTTGTTGATTAACTTTTTAGTCAAAAAGGGAAAAGTTATTAAATTTGGCACACTAAACTGGAGGAATTATCATGGATGGTAGTCAAAATAACATCATCGTACTACTACAGCAGCATCAATTATGGATTGATACAGTTGGAAAGCAAGGGTCTAAGTTAATGCTTGATGAAGAAGATATGAGGAGCATTGATTTGAAAAATTATCCTTTAGATCAAGGATATATAACAGAATGCATGTTTCATAGTATGGACTTGCAAGGGAAGGACTTTCATTATTCGGTCTTATGCTCATCAAAGTTTATTTCTGCCAATTTAGATGGAGCAAATTTTTATAAATCTGACTTATCATATACGAATTTTTCAGGAGCAAATATGTGTTATACGAAGTTAGCGAAGGCGGATTGCTATGAAGCTAATTTTCAAGGAACCGACCTATCAAATTCAAATTTGATAGCTTGCTTGTTTCATGATGCAAATTTACAAAATGCTATTTTAAAAAATGCGGACATAAGTGTAGCTTCCTTCAAAAATGTACTCCTAAATGGTGTGAATATGTCAGGTGTAAGGGGAATTGAGGAGGCAATGATAACAAGTATTAATATTGGCACTATTGATAATCCGATGATTCTAAATAATGAGGAAGCTAAAAATTGGATGAAAGCACAAGCCGTTAAGTAAAATCAGCTGGCAGTATTTTATATCAATTCCTAAGGGTGGAGACACAAGGATGGAGAAATATGTGAAAATAGGCATAAAGCAAGATGACATTGACAAAGTAACGAATGATGTTGAAGCATTGTTAAATGTTCGATTCACAAAACATGAGAGTAGTTACTGGGGGTTGTATAATTTGGTACAACTATCAGAATCAGAAGAGATAAAACTTGGATATAATTATGTAGATGATGATTGGAGAGAAGAGGATTATAAAGATTGTCCCTTGATATTAGAGTTAAATAACTTGCAACAACCAGAAGAGATCGTGGACTTACTTTGTGACAATCTTCCATATGCTATTCCTTTGTATATGAGAGTGATTACCCCAGGAGTTTCGTTAAAGAAGTATATTTTTGAAAATGGACATACGAAACTAGTTTATGAATATTTCAAGAAAAAATAAAATGGAAATAATTGGTAGGTGATATACTAATTTGAAGACGTCTTTTTTTAATATAGTCTCCTTAAGATACCAGTAGAAAGTAATGCAGAGATTGAATTAGACATCATGCTTTTAATTTCAACGAGTGAAGGGTGCTAAACATGTATAAAGATTTAGATAACCTACTATCTGCCGAAACATCAGTAGATTCCTGGTATGACGATGGTTGTATGATTGCAAGTGAAATACTATCAGAGTTTAGCACAGAAGATTGGCAAGAGCTAGCACGAAAGGTCCTTACGAAACCTTTAGAATGGCAAAAGAAGCTAGCTTACTGTCTTGATAGCAATTGCACGAACTATGAACTTCAGATTCTATTATCATTACTAAATATTCAAGATGAAGAGCTATTTGTAATTTGTATTGATACACTAAGAAGCTATACAACACCAGAAAGTATAAAAATAATCGCAGAGAATCATATCATACTAAAACGAGTAAATGAATTAATCCCCAAATCAGGAGTAGTTGTTAAGAAAATTCTTGAAGATTTTCTTGTGAATCTTCAACAATAGTTGTACTTACCTTAAGTCTATATAGTTTTTAGTAACCAAGGGTAGCCCGATGATTTCTTTATTAAAAGAGCGAGAAAACTTGTTTTACATTGAAGTTGTTTTAAAATGCTTTCTTTAAAATATAGATAGAAATGAGGAAATCTAATTGGATGCTGACATTAGAGTAAGTTCCTTACCATCTGAGAATCGTAAATTGTTTCAAAAGGTGAAAGATCAGACGCTATACAAAATGATAAGGTTTAGCTGGTGGGAGAGTCATGAAGCAATGGTGCAATGTGGGATTGTTGAAGAAGACGTATTCTCATTAACTGCAGGACCTGTGTTAATGTATTTTCATTCTGGGTTAGTTATAGGGGCAGCAAGTGACCCAGAGCGAAATTCAGTTCTTATTTGGGTGGAAAGAGATGACACAGGCTATGTATCTGATGATCCTATTGAAACTGATACTGATTTATTTTCGATTAATGCCTTGGATAAACAATATAGCAGCTCTTATTGGCGTCAAATCGTAGGGCATAGGATTGAAGAGATTAGTATTATTAAGAGTATTCCGCAAAATGCATTGCTTGCTGAATTGGCTAATGAGGTTGGTGTTGAGTTCGTTATGGATAATGGGGAAAAAATTATCCTGTCCCATGGTCTCCACAACAATTCGGACGATTTTTCAGTGATAACAGAGTCATATATAGATAGAAGAATATTAGAGAATTTAAAGTGGGAAAATTAAAGGATCAGAAAATAAATGCTATGGTGGACAACGATAATGATAATGAAAAAAATCGAACAAAAAGAGCTAGATTTATTGATAAGCGATCATAATAAATATATAGATTCTGCACAAAAAATGAGCTAGAGGGTAAGAGGTTAATTTTAGATGAAATAGATTTCTCACAAAACGACCTATCAAGGTTAAACTTTGTAAATGTATATATAACAGGATGCATCTTTCATAATAGGGTATTTGAAAATATTAATTTTGGAGGAGCAAAATTATATGATTGTAAATTTAGTAATATTACCTTTAGAAATGTAAACTTTGGGAAGGCTGTTCTGGATTTTAGTCACATCGAACATTCCACTTTTGAAAATTGTACACTTCGAAAAATAAACTCAAATGAAACGAAGTTTGAAAAGATATATTTTAATAGTTGTAAATTAGATGATGTATTTGCCTATAGTGTACTTAATGATGTGGAATTTGAAAATTGTGAGATTAATGGAGTGGAATTTTGGGAATGCATCATTAACAATTTAAAATTTTTAAACAGCGAATTTGAAATGATAGTATAAAAAAGATTAACATAGGAACCCTTGAGCAACCAATAATCGTTAATGGAAACGAGGCTGTGAAGCTTTTTAAAGGGGCTGCGGAAGGTATTTAGATGCTATCAGATTAGGGGATAATAATGGAATTGTATACGAATATATTCCTAGCTACTTATTTGGAGAAAATGGAGATTATTGATATCGTTTCCAGGTTCGTTATCGGTGTTGTAAGTAGTTCAAGTATACGAACCGAGCTTACGGAAATGTAAGACCGTAGTTAAATAAAAGCTATTACTCTGAAAAATGGTACCTGAGCTTGTAAATTGTCCGGATGGAAATTACGGAATACCTTAACATAGTCACGTACGAAAAGGACTGTGCCATGAATTTTAATGTAAATTATAAAAGTATCAAAGATTCCGTCGTTTATAGCTTTGAAGAATATGTAGAGGAAGATGGATTTACAGCATCACAGTCTGCAGCAAAAATATTTGAGGAAGATTGGAGACAGCTCAACAAAAATTCTTTTACACAGACACCATTTTATAATGTGTTGCCATTGAGAGTTTTAAGCTAAAAGAAATACCAGACTTTATATATGAAAAATTAGATTACTATTTTAACAGTATTGAATTAAAAAGTGATGAACATAAAGAAGAGGTAAATCTAGTATTGCACAATATTCATGAATGTAGACAGTTAATGGAAAGTCAAGACTATAAGGTGACAAAATCAAGCTTTAGTGCAAAATCTAGAATTGAATATATTCTTAGTTTGAGAAGTCATAATTACGAATGAAATAATTTGATAATTCATGAGGATATAATGATGAGAAAATATGTGAAATTGGATGTTCCTAAAGTAAATATTCACCCTTTAAGAATAACTGAAGGATGGAAAGTTCAGTACAACAAATTTTGGGAAATAGACCCGAAGACTCTAGATTCGAATGATGATCGTTGGTTTATGTTTACTGATAGCTTATTGCAATTACATCATGAGAAAGCATCAATTACATTAGACTTAGGTTGGAGCCCTGATATTTCCCCCGAGGGCCATTACCTAGTATTAATTGTAAAGGATTCGGACTGGCAAAGCCCAATACGTGAATTTACATCAAACGATTATAAAAAAGTAATTGAATTTATTGAATTAAGTGTAGACCAGATTACTTCGAGTTGGTGGAAAAACTAGAGAGCATATGATTGTAGAGGTTGTCCCAGCCACAAGGAGATAAAGATATGAATATCAAACCAAATACGCAGGAATTAATACAAGTAAGTACTGATCTAGGCATCGCCATCGATGTAATAGATGAGAACGAATCTAAACAATTCATCAAAAGAGTGATTGATACATATAACCCCACTAAAATGACCGGGCACTTATCGATTGGTGAAGACACTGAGACAATTCCATTAGAGGGAAACGAATTTTCCTATTCAACATACTTAAAAAGGGAACCTGCTTATCTTTTCTTTGATCAGGAGGGACGTGATCGGAATACAGTTGTTGTAGTGAAGGATGCGAAAATGATTGGTAAGCTAATGGAAAACTCATATGGGATGGAGTATTTTGTATCGAATGAAACAACGGATTTTTTGATTGCTGTAAATTGGTATGTAATTGAAATTGCGGGTTCAGCAATAGAACCATTAACAAAAGAACCGAAATCCTAGGCCGACAATTTAACCTATTTGCTAGGAGGGTCTAACCTCTTGAAACAAAGAAATTCTTGTAGATTGATAGAGTCAGTATAATAGTACCTTTTAACCCACTAAATATATTGGTAAAATTTGTAGAATAAGATCGATATTGGGGTGTATTGCTAAGCATAACATTATATTCCCTTTTTAATAGAATTGGAGGATTTACATTTAATGGGGTTTTTTAATCGTTTTTTTAAGAAAGTAGAAGAAGTGAATAAAGGAGAAGCTGCTTTGTCAGAGCTTGAATCTGAGCTTTACATTGAGTCACCAGAGGAAGAAGCAAGGAATTACTGGGTGGAAATGGCACAGAATATTATCGTAAATGTCGTTAAGGCAACTGACAACTCAGTAGAGCGTGCCTTTGTCCTAGTAGACATGAGGGAACAGCCTTCTTTTGATATTTTTTATCAAATAGATGGCAGGTTAGTGATGTGGAATCAGCTTGAAGATACTAGTATAAAAGAAAAGCTTGAAAATGAATTATTACCGCAAGCACCCGCTGTCGCTTCTGCCGTAAATGGCAATTTTGAAGAAACTGAACACGTTAAGATTGCCTACGCTGAGCTACAATTTGAGTGGGCAACTGGAGCGTGGTTTTCTCATATCATTTGGGAAGACGATGACAATGCAAATCTACCAAAGAAAGAAATCCTAAGTCAATGGTTCAATACCTTGAGTACTGAAATTAAAACTCAACCATTAGACAGTGATGCCAAACTTTCATGGTATCCATGAAAATATGTGGACGGTTCTCATGCTTCTTTGGAAGTAAAAGAACCGTCCACATTTTGTCAAAGGGGGAATAAGTTGTGGAACGTCCAGGAGCAGTATCTCTATGGTTGGGAAATTGTAAAAATGAAAACTTTCTAAGACAATATGTTGATATAAAATTTGATGAAACTGGTGAGAGAATTCCATCGACATTTATGAATGATTTTAAAATCGACTTTACAGAGTACAACCAAGATTTATTAGAATGTACATTTATTGATCCCCCTATATCTTCACTGTCAGAGTTACTAAGGAATGCTTCATACTCGGATACAATAATAGATGAACTTGTAGACTTTTATGGCCCACACTTATCCGAACAATACAATGTTGCAATACGATTATATGACTTCGAATACCCGGAAACGGTTGAGGAAGCAGCACTTGATGGTAAAAAACTGACTTTTATTGGTTCGGTAGTTTATGAGGAGTAACTATATATCGACATTTATGAATAAATGACTCCTCATAATATAAAATGTAAAACAGCGTGTTAGCTATCAGATGAATGATTAGAACGTTCTGAGCAATGAAATGAGGGAATCCTTTGGAACGAAAAAGCTTAATTAAATCAATAAGGAATGCAATAAAACAGGACGATCTTAACCAAGTAAAGCAATTACTAGATAAGAATGATGAAATCCTGAACACGATGACTCCTTTTGGTACATGGCTGCATATGGCTGCAAAGAAAGGGCACCTAGAAATCGTTAAGTTTCTAATTGAAAAAGGGATAGATATTGATGCTAGAGGTGGTACATTCGATGCTTCTGCATTAAATCAAGCAGCAGGAGCGGGACATTTGGAAATCGTCGAGTATTTAATAAATGCTGGTGCAGAATTAGATGTAAGCCTAGCAAAAAGAAATCCGTTATTTAGAGCGATTTATGGTGGGCATCTAGAAGTAGTAAAATGTCTAATTGAAAAAGGGATAGATGTTTCGATGAGATATACTGGAGAGAATATCAAGAATATCGATGCATATGAATATGCTAGACAGTTTGGGAGAACAGAAATTGCTGAATATATACGGGGAAAAATGGAGGATTAATTACTAATAGGCACGAATAGGTATCTCGAATAAATCAATCTAAACGAAAAAATCATTAGAGTAGTTGGGGTAAGAAATATATGGATTATGAATTGTTTGCAGAAAGTCCATTACCTTATCAATCATTAGCAGACATGATTCGAAAACAATTAATCAAGATTGTGAATGATAATGTATCCATTCGCACCGATGAAGAAGAAATCATAATCGGAACAGAATTTTTTTCATTAGCTCTAGAAATAGATGATATTTCAAAAATTAATACTATTAAGGCTCTTTCTAAAAGATTGTAGTTTATAGTGCTAACTATATAAGGGGTGATTGGAGCGGAAGTGCGAGACTCCTGCGGGATGCGTGGGAGAGGTGAGACCCCGCAGGTGTTTACACTGAGGAGGCTCACCACCCACCCCGCGGAAAGCGAGTACTGTAGCGGAATTCACCCCAGAACGACAACACTGTAAAAAAGTAACATAGTTGGAGAAAACAGCCTTTATCAAAGAGCATTATAAGCTAAATGTTAATGTATGCATAAGAGTTCAACTGTTTAATCAAACGTTTGTTCAAGGTTTAGAGTACTTATATAGGGTTATCGGGAAGCTTATGAAAAGAATGCCTGGGGATCTGCTGTTTTTAGAAAGCGGTTCAGAGCAAATACTTAGAAAAGAGAATGGGACATTAATTGTCAATTCGAATTTAGATGAATATCAGAAGAAATATTTAACTTCAGATTTGCTTCGTTTCCTTGACCATAAATATATGAGAGAGAAATTAACTAATTAAATATGGAAATGAATTGGGGGAAGCTGTTTGTCAATCGTAGAAAAAAATAAAATAGATGGAATCGGTAAAAGTAAAACCGAAAATAAAGTAGCACTTATGATTGCAGACCATTTAGATTGGGAAAATGAACTCGAACATTTAACATTGCTACAGGATAAGCTTAATGCTTATATATCATTTATTGAAAGTGGACAAGTATATAGTGTTTATCCAGAGGCAAAGTCAGTAGATGGATTTATTTTTGATTTAAGATGTAAGTTTCCACTAACTGAAAATGCCAAAAGATTAATAGAAGTTTTTAGAAAGAGTACACAAGATTTAAAAATTGAATTTAAAGTGTACGAAGCATAAGAGAGTTCTTTAGGAATTGGAAATATGTAAACTTCGGCGATAAATGTATTTTTATATAATCATTGCTGGAAATAAAAAACGTAGTTCCCATTCAAGAATTACATTACTACATCAAAGATACTCTTTGGTTTACCATACATATCGTTTCATATATGCAGAAAGGAATTATGATATGGATGATCATATGTTTTTAAAGCATCATAAATGGGCAGAATCTGCTGGTGAATTTGGAGAGAAGCTGGAAAGTGTGTATGAAGAGTTAACACAACTCAACCTTTCAGGGATAAATCTAAGTTGTTCAGAGATTGTAAATTCAAATATGAACAATTCATATTTTACGTACAATGATATGAGTGATTGCTATTTTTTAAGTACATCATTCGATGAAGCGAACTTTTTAGACTGTTTACTAAGTAAATCAGTATTTGCTTACACATCTTTAAAACATGCAATAATAAAAAATTGTCTGTGTATAAAATCATCGTTTGAATATGCCGACCTTAGCTATACCGACATATCTGAATCTGATTTAAGAAGGGCATCATTTCGAAGTGCGAATTTAAGCAACGCAACATTTTCTAGTGTTGATTTAACAAATACTTTACTTGATGGAGCACATCTCTATGGTACGAGTTTTAAAAAAGTAAAAGGGATCGATGAAGTGCTCGCCGATCATATTTTTGTTGGAACAGAGGAAAAGCCAATAAGGTTAGAAGGCGATGAAATCAAAAGTTGGTTGATCCAGAATAGTAAAGGATAACTCTTAATAAACAAATAATTCATTTAGTGCAATTCATAACTTTAGGAGAAACAATAGTGGATAAATATCAAATTGCAAAAACCATTAGAGACGCTATAAAGAATGGCCAACTCAACCTGTTAAAGGATTTACTTGAGGATCATCCCGAAATGGTAACATGGATGACACCCTTTGGCACATGGCTTCATGTTGCAGCGGCTCACGGATATTTAAAGATAATTGAATATCTACTAAACGCTGGGATAGATATCAATGCACAAGGTGGAACCTTTTCGACAAATGCCCTTGAAAGAGCTGCTGCAAAAGGGCATGTCGATATTGCGGAATATCTCCTTCAACATCATATTGAGATTGATACTAGTAAACCAGATAGAAATCCTTTGTTTGCCGCGATATATGGTGGTCATTTTCCTATTGTTAAATTGTTAGTAGAGAATCATATAGATGTATTTATAACATACTCTGGTGACAACATGAAGGAAATGGATGCGTATGCATTTGCCATTGAAAGAGGACAAATAGAAATCGCAGAATATATAAAGGGAAAGATGGATGTAAAAGCATAGAAAGAACTTTTGAATAAACAAGCAAAACATTTCAAGCTCTTTATTATATCTAGATTTAAAATTAACCTCCTACCACAAGAAATGAAGGATGCCGATATTCCAGCACCCCATACAACTGTACTTAGACAGAAAGCGAAACTCGCTTGCTCATATCTATTCCATTTTGATTCACGTTCAATTATTCATTGATTCTCTTTATTTGGCTTTGCCCAGATTAAATAAAGATACCCTAAGATTGCACGTTCTTGCTTGGTAATGCTCAAATTGGATTGCTTGACTAGAGCTAGGATATCGCGGTTTTGGTGGCAGCCGAATGCTTTCACTGCGAGCTTATCAAATTTCTTTTGAATCCAAGCCAGTGTTGGGGTGGAAGATAAACCGTGTTCCATAAGTAAGATCTGTCCATTCGCTTTACACCATTTATTGAAAAGATTTAATACATGGACTGGGTTTTCATAGCTACAAAAGGACCCAGATGAAACAATCGTATCAAAGGAATTATCAGGAAATTCAAGGGACTCAACATCTGACACAATAAATTTTGCTCTAAAGCCATAATCTTTTGCAGATTCCTTAGCATGTTCAATCATTTTAGGGCTGAAATCCACTCCTACATACTCAATATCTTTTGGGTAAAATGAGAAATTCATTCCAGCTCCAACCGCTACCTCAAGAGTGTCTCCTTTGACAGCTTGGAAAATGTGACTTCTCCATTTGTTATTCTCTTGGTTTTTCCGCTTTTTCGAATATTTTACAGCCTGTTGGTTAAACTTTTGAATTAATTGTTTTTTCTCCACGATGTTTCATTCACCTCCTACTATCACTATATCAACAAATTTGTTCTGTTATCCGAATTTTAAAAATTTTTTCATTATCGTATGCAAATTTATATAAACAAAAAAATGCCTTTACCATCATAGGTAAACGCATCCTTGTTTGACTATTTGTTACCTGTTTGCTTTTCATTCCAACAACTTCTTTCGGTCCGTTACAAGAGGAGGCTGCTCGAGCCATTCTTTTTCAATTAAAATGTCAAAGGTGTCCTTTGCGTAATTCATGACTTCTGCAATGATTTTGCTATATTGGGCTGTTAAATCTGTTCTCATTGTTACAGACATGGCGTGTGATATGAGGCTGATGTCTACTGAATTTAGCATGTTAATAAGAGCAAAAATCAGCTTATCCGAAAATGGTGAGACAGTTGACGAAGTTACTTCCATCCCAACAGTAACTGTGCCAAGAAGATCCTCCGCCATCATTAAGTCGTTGAAGAATTGGATTTGTTTTTCACTGATCGATTTTCCCCTTAATATGTGATTTTTTAGTTTCTTATCATTGATGACTTGGGCAAAGCCTAACATGATAATGACAGAGAAATAATTTCTCTCTATGTTAAAAAAGATCTCGGACAATTCGATTGCATTGAGTGGACGTTTTTTGCCAACGAATCCGTTAAGGAAGGAGCCCTTTTGAACGAACTCAATTTCCTTAGGGTATTCCATTTTAGGTGGGCGGTCATAAACTCCTTTTGAGAGCATTAATTTTACGGCTTTTCCAAACATCTCAGTTGTTGTATGTATACACTCAGTAAAGAAGTCTAGGATGTCTAATCGAACATTGTTAGAGGCAAAATAACTAAAGTTTATCATCCCAAGTCGATTTGTCATGTAAAGATAACTTAGTGTAAACACATCGTGAAAGAGCTGTGGGGCAGCTAAATTTACATCACCTTCTGAAAAGCCTTCTGGTATCGGGAAATTTTCCTCAAGAAAGATTTGTTTTACCTTTTCTAATCTCCCTTCAGAAATATGCAATGCCTCTTCGGCAAGTGGCTTGATTTCCTCATCCTGAAGGTGATGCAGAAAATATGTTAAAAATTGAACATTCATACTCTCCTGATTAAAAATTCCCCAAAGCCCACCAATTTCTGTGCACGTTAATTCAATATTGTGTTGTTTATTATGTGGTTCCAATAACGATCCACTCCATCATTTTTAGTTATAGTATTGCAAACTCCAATCATTAATAATCTTTAATTTCCATTTTTTTAGAATGAGATTATTTTTAGATATAATTTGAACAAACCTTCTTCAATAATATGGGGAGATAATTGGGCGAATAAAGTGATTACTTATATAAATATAGAAATACCATTGAAGGGGCAGTATCTGAATTTTTAACGGGCCGTACAATGCGACAATTGGCTTAATATCAAGCATTATAAAGGTAGACTCCTTTAAAGTTTCTCGTTGGAATCGAAATTATACGGTTCTTTATCTTTTAGGTGTAATGGTGTATTTGTTTTTATTGGAATGTTTACATAGATATAATTTTTTGTAAGGCAAAAAAATTGCTGCGTAAACCCTTGTTGGCGAAGCGAATATCGTTAATAATTGGTATGAGGTAATATGGAAAAACATTGTAAAAGATTACGGATACCTCGGTCTTTATTTTTTATTACAATTGAATGAGAGGGCTTAAGATGAGTGTTTCAATTTATTACACAGCAACACGTAAACAAAAGCTAACAAAGGAAGAGCAGGAAGCTATTAATCAATTCATTATCGATTATTCAGTTGATGAAGAAATCGAAAAATATATCAATACGGGTGAAGGATATAATTGGACTAGCTTTTATGTCTACGACAATGAAGCTCCTACAGAAGCGGATGTTATTTTTGAAGGTGCAACCCAGCTACCTAATAATAGCGAAGATGCTATGTGGGAAGGTGTTCAGCATTGGTCCGCCTTGCTTTCGCAAATTCGCTCTGTTGTCCCAGGGGCAAAGTGGCATGTACATGTAGATGACCATGAGCTTGTGTGGGATGAAGAGCATTTGGAATATGATCTTTCGAAATAAATGAATGAAAGGCATTTGTTGCTTTGTGGAATAGTTTAGCTTATATAACATGAACCATCTATCAGCATGTAGGATAGATGGTTTTAAAGGAATAGTACGTTTATAAATCTACTTGTTAAAATACTGCTGAATGATTGAGGCAAATTCTTTCGTTGCTTCTTCATTTTTTACATTTAAATTTAAAACTAAGTTTCCTAAATAATCATCTGTTTCGAAAAGCTTTTGGTTGGTTTGATAAATATTCAACAAAATCGGATATTGCTTACCGACCTTTTCCATCTTCGCTTGAATTTTATATTCCTTTGTTCCGAAACCGAGTGAAGTATAAATTGCAAAAAATAAATCAAAAACTAAATCGAAAATAATCACATTTCATCAAATCCTAAATTAATTGGATCTAACGGTAATTGCTCCTGTGCTAGCATATTTGTTGAAGGAACCGTTTGATCTACCTCTTCAAAAGCAAACCCATCAGCCCATACCTTTCCTGTTCCAATTAATAGAACACCAAAGTGTATTGAAACACTGTCTTCAGGAACATCTAGCACAATAAAGTAATAGTTCCAATCAGTTGTACCTTGGATTGAACGATTGTCCATATTATCAAACTGGATCATATCACTAGAAGCATTATCGATTCGACACCATGCCCCACACTTCACAACTTCTTCAGTTTTTAAAAAACAGGAAACTTTAATCCGTTTTCCTTTCCATTTTTCCGCTGAAAAGCTTTGCATCATAGTGCCAAATTGTCCTTCCCCTGCGTCTCCAACAGACGCAAGTAAGCCTGAGCTTGTACCCGTATGAAATACTTGACTATCGGCTTTCATTTCATAAAGATTCGGGTGTGAGCCACTTAAAACCCATCCTTTAATCAATTTTTGTTCACCCATATTTTCTTCCTCCGTCCTTTGTAGTGTTCGCATCAATTTACGATATTTTCCTGGTGGCATTTGATAGACTTCTTTAAAAGAACGAGTAAAAGCTTCTTGGGATTGAAATTGCAATTCAAAGGCTATCTGAATAATCGATTCATCATAACAAGTACATCGCAGCTGTCGCTAATCGACGTTTACGAATATATTCTCCGATGTTCATTCCTGTTTCTTGTTTGAAAACTCTCGATAAATGATACTTGGAATAACCAATTTGAACGGCATAATCCTCTAATTGCCATTCTTCTAATAAATGCTCTTCTAAAAAAGAAATAACATCTCTAGTTACTTCGCTATACATGATGCTCACCTCACTTACTAAGTTTAGAGGGTAATGAATATTTATTTTTGATAATAATTGCTATTTATGAATTATTATTTTGTATTGTCGAAATATTCTTTCTTTTATTATAATAAGAAGTAAGGAAAGATGGTATGTAAGGAAGATGTCTTGCTAACTAATTACCTAACAGCCAATTTCCTTAATAATTCTTGCCGGATTTCCGCCAACTACTACATTGTCTGGTACATCTTTCGTAACTACTGCACCTGAGGCGATAACAACATTGTTTCCTACCGTTACGCCTGGATTTATAATAGCACTTCCTCCAATCCATACATTGTTTCCAATTGTAATTGGTTTTCCATATTCTTTACCTAAATTACGTTCAGCTGGATTAAGAGGGTGTGTTGCTGTATAGATTTGTACGCCTGGTCCAAGCATGCAATTATCGCCAAATCGGACTTCACAAACATCTAAAATGGTACAGTCGAAGTTAGCAAAAAAGTTATCTCCTACATGAGTGTTATAGCCATAATCAAAACGTATATTTGGCTCCATATATACATTTTCTCCAGTTGAACCGAGTAATTCCTTTAATAATATCGTTCGTAATTCCTTTTCAGTTTCTAGCGTTTGATTATAGATCCTAACCTTACGTCCTGCTTCCAGATGTTCTTTTACTAATTCGGGGTCAGCTGGATTGTACATTTCACCAGCTAGCATTTTTTCTTTTTCTGTTTTCATCTATTGATTCTCCTTCTTATTAGTTTTTGCTTCTGATTGTTAATCTGATAGAAGTATTGTCTCCGAGCAAAAGTAGAAGTACCTACTAGGATTAACTTCTATTGAGACTTATTAAATGGTTTTAAAAAGTATCCAAAAACTTATTAAAGTTGTTTAATAAGTTATGCTATTAATATAACATATAAAATTTTCCAATACCATCACATATAGTTTAATGAGAGCACCCTACAGTGAAGAAGGGAAAAATATCATAAACGTTGAATAATACATTAAATATATATCTTAAATGATTAGGAAGCTACTTAAAACAAAAGGAGCTATACATATGAACTCTATATTTGTTTCCAAGCACACAGATGAAATATTGAATCGGATTTATAGTTTAAGTGCAAATTCACAACCACTTTGGGGGAAGATGGATGTTGCCCAAATGCTATCCCATTGCTCATCCTTTCAAGATATCGCAATGGGATATTCGTTTCCGAAGAGAGGCTTGTTAGGGATAGTAGTAGGAGGATTCGCAAAACCTATTTTTTATAACGATAAGCCAGTACCAAAAAATATGTCAACAATTCCAACCATTTTAATAGCAGATAAAAGAGAGTTTGAAATCGAAAGAGAAAAATTAAAGCAAAAAATTATCACATTCCAAAAGAACGGCCCAGAAAAATGCACAAGTCATCCCCATCCCTTTTTCGGGAAACTCACTCCTGAGCAATGGGGAAAAGGAATCTACAAGCATCTTGATCATCATTTAAAACAATTTGGGGTTTAAAACCGACTTAAACTAATTCGCGTTACATGTTGAGGAATTGACGAGGAACCTGTTGTTATTAGTGAATCGTTAAAAAATAACGTAATGATAAGGGTGGATAGTATGTGATAGGAAGGAACTGTTGAATAATAAGTGTATTGACTGGACGAAGGTGAACCACAGGTTAACATGTATATCCCTTGGCGAAGAAAGATACAAAAAAGACATTATTCAGGTCTTTGGTTACTCAAGAAAAATTCTCTTATCTCATTTGGAGATAGTCCTAATTTAAGAGCTATTAAAAGTAATTCCGTCCATTCTGGGTTAAGTTTCTTACTTTCGAGTGTACTGATCACTCATTATACCTCCTAAAGTAATGTTTTTTTCTAGTTCTAATTATGCGTTATCAACTAAAATGGAGAAAGAGCATTAGGAATTAATTTAGTCACATTTACTTGATTCGACAAGATGACTTATGCACTATTGATAATTTAATATATACGGAGAAATGAACTATTTAAAAAATTGTATAGGCATAGTGAGGGAATAGTACTCCTTCGTAATTACGTGTTATTAGAAAATTAATTAGCCAGATCCACTACAGAGTACTCTAGTTTTATCCATTATTTTGGAATTTGATCCTTAGGAGTAATATTCATTTGCATAAACCATTCTTCCATTGCCATAACAGTTGTTTCTATTTGTTTGCTCTCTGAAATCGTTGGTTTATGATCTCCTTTCTGCATGCCGTATGACCCGAACTGGCCGTGGTTTCCTCCATTTATACTGACAAAAGCTGTATCTTTAGGCAGATTTTTTTTCGATTTCTCCCATTGCTTCTTGTTAAGAACTCCATCGTTGGTACCTGTGATCTGTAGTGCAGATAGATTTGTATCTTTGAGAGCGCCGTCTTCATCTGCATATGAAGCGAGAAAAAATACCCCTTTAAGCTTTTCGCTATGTTCCAACGCATACCTTGAAGCAAAAACGCCTCCTAACGAATGTCCGCCAATGACAAATGATTCCTCGGGGTATTCGGCAAGGAAAGAGTCTGCCTTATTTTGTCCAAAGAATGAAAAGTTTAACGGCATATTTGCAATATAGACTCTATGACCAGATTTAGCTAGCTCCCTTGCTAGAGGGGAGTAGCTGATTGGCTCGACTAATCCTCCTGGATAAAAGATAATATTGGGCTCTTTTATTTGTTGATCATTAGTAGGTTCAAATTTATACCCATCCTTTACTTCAGTTACCCTAACCTTGCTATCACTTTGAAAGTCAGAAAGTGCTTGTTCCGACGGTTGGTATGTTACAGAATTCAAGTATATAAACAACGATGCTAGAGCGAGAAGTATGAATAAACATGCTCCAAGGATTATTTTAAACCTTAAGCTTTTATGCCTGATTTTTAACATGATAATAGCTAACCCCATTTCTATTACAGTGAAATAAAAATACTATTTTATGACGTTACTGGTTTGCTTAGTCTCCACACTAAATAACTCATGTAGGATAGAAGACCAAAAAGTACAGCAATGCTCGTTACATGAGCGAGCACGACGAACATATACACCTCTGGATTGTCCATTGTGAACATTAGACTTGCGCCAGATACAACTTGAAACAATATGAGCGCAACAGATGAGTATCCGAGAATTCTAAGCTCACGAATATTCCAATAAAAACGATATAGAAGCCAGCAAAGGACAAGAATGAAAATGACTAGGATGAGACCAGCGAGTCGGTGGAGAAAGGCAATTCCTACCGCGCCTGTTAAACCTGGAAAAATCACTCCATTGCAAAGTGGAAAGCCAGAGCATGCTGCTGCAGAGTTTGTATGACTTACAAATGCTCCAGTATAGACGACTACATAAGAATAAACAGTCGTTATCCAAACATAGTTACGAAGTCGATTACTTGTTCTCGGCATTTGGTTAAATAATGCTAGCCCTCCTAATTTCTCTTCCTGTCTTGCTCCAAGACTCGTCATTAAAGAGCAGGCAAGTGATATAAAAGCAAAGCCTAAATGCAAAGCCATAACGGGCGGAGACTGAGTAAACACGACAGCGAGAGCACCCATTATTCCTTGAATGCTGACGAAAACAACCGTTAAGACTGCAAATAAGATTAAATCTTTACGATGTCGATAGTAAATCACAAATAAAATGAGTGTGATGATCGAAAGAATGCCTGCTGTCGAGCTAACTAGGCGATGTGTATATTCAATAATGGAAGCGAGTGTATGGGCGGGAACAAATTTCCCATGACATAAAGGCCATTCGTTCCCACAGCCGAGTCCTGATTCGGTACGAGTTACAACTCCACCTCCAAATGTTGCGAAAAACATAAAAATTGTAGTTAGATAACTTAACTTTTTCATTCGTTTGATACCTCACGATTAATGATAGGAATTTGTTTGAAGTCCATTAAATTATATTTACTGGTAAGTATAATTACAAGTTAATTTTGATAAATACGAGCATTTGTCATAAAATGTTCATGGAGGTAATTATGAAAAATCATACGAATAGAGTACCAGGTAGACCAAAACACGATAAAGAATGCGAGCCCATACATGATCTGATTATTAGAACTGCATCCAAGCTTTTTATGGAGAAAGGGTATGAACAAGTGTCCTTGCAACAAATTGCCAACGCTTGCAATGTATCAAAACCATCCATCTATTATCATTTCACAAGTAAGCCGGAACTATTTAAAGCTTCTGTGACGACAATGTTAAACAATGTATATGAAAAAATAAAACTTTTACTTCGTGAAGCTGAGAGTATAGAGTTAGGGCTAGTGCGTGTAGCTGAGGCAAGGTTAGCGAATCCACATGCCGAGCTGCAAACGATTATAAATGAGGCAGAGGGTAACTTAAACGAAGAACAAATTCAGGAGATTAGAGAGGCGGAACTACAGATATATCGGTTATTAGCTGATTATTTCGAGGATGCAATGGACAAACAGTTTTTTAGAAAAAATGATCCAATGCTTCTTGCTCAGCTTTTCTCATCTATGCTCTTGATCGGAAATAGAAAAGAAACAATGAGCCAATATGAATCAAGTTATGATGTGGGAAAAAAACTAGTGGATATATTTCTGCACGGAACAACAGAGCGATGAAGCTACCTGTATTGAATAAAAAGCTTACAAGAAAGTCGATTTCTAAATGAATTAGACTATTTTAAGAGCGGATTGGTACTAACATGATTTTACTGGTGCCAAAGCTTCTTCGATTATTAGCTCAACTTACCGAATTAACAAATTAAGCATTCATTCACAACCAATTTGCGGGAAGATGAATGTTGCACAAATGTAGGTACATTGCTCTTCCTGTCAAGATATCGATATAAAGATAGGCAATCTTTTTTGTGCACATCATTTACTATGTAGCCATGATTTTCTACCAACTATTCTGCCAGTTAGTCCAATAGTAAAACGATATGCACTCGTTATGAGAAGAGATGAGAATCATAAACATGAAACACTTATTTAATTCGAGCCTCAGATAACCGCTTCACAATCTCAAATACCGTTTCTTCAGGAGTCATATCCGACGAATCTAGCCAAAGTCCTATTCTTGGGTTTTCGTTGATAAGTACGTCATAAAGAGGTTCAACGTGCCAAGTAGTATAGCCTGACTTATTTCGCTTTTTCTCTCTTTCAATGACTGCTTCGACGCTTGGATTTAGTGTTATAAAGTAAATGGGGGTAGATTCGAATTCGTTTAAAAAAGAAGCGGTCTCCTTTCCTAAATAAGTATCTTGGACAACTACTGAAAACCCTGCATTGTAATACATTTCAGTCACTTTTGCTGCCATTTTATAACGAAGTCGCAATTGCTCAACGGCACTTTGAGAATAATCTGGCGTCATCTCGAGCTTCCCAGTTACGATCATTTTTCGAAAAAGATCTCCTCGCACATGAACACCTTTTTCAAACTTCTCAGCTAATATTTGTGCGATGGTTGATTTTCCTGCTGCCATTATTCCCGTTATAATATAAATTCCTTTTTCAAGAGTCATCATTTATAGCCCCTTATCATCTTTTTAATACTAGGTTAAATCTGTTTCTTTTTCATATAGTTTGATATGATTACCGCTTACGCCATATACGAGACCACTATTTCGCCAGCCATATTTTTCATAATAATCCTCAAGATCTGTTGATAAATAAAGCTTATCGAATCCTTTTTTCGCTGCTTCTTGTAAACTATGTTGAAGGAGCTTCGAGCCTATTTCTCTTCCTCTAAACTCTTCATTAACGTAAAGGCAAGCAAGCCATGGGCATAGATCCTGGCGGCTATTCAGGTCATTTCTTAATAATGCATATGTTCCAATGATCTGTCCATTTTCTATTGCCACATAAAACCTTGGGATATCTGATGAAGTAGTGCAAGAATGAACGATAGCGTCTTCATAAAATTTGTAATTGTTCTCGTTTCCCCATTGTTTCCAAAATACTTGAACTGCTTTATCAAATAGGCTATTTCTATCCTTTAATTCAACAATTTCCATATAAATTCCCCATTCCACACAAAAAAATATAAAGCTATATAACTAAGATTTTATATACAAATTCGATTCCTTCTTTAATAAAGTTCATTTAATAAGAATCTTATGCTCGACTCCAAATTCTTTTAACTTCTTTTAAACTCTTATTCTCAAACGTTAATTTATAAATATCTGGCATATCAAGGTCCTGCCAAAAGCTAAAATTATATTTTTCATTAAAGTAATTCATCATGAGTACCATAATATTTCCGTGCGTTCCTACAACAATATTTTTTCCTTCATACGTTTCTAGTACATTTAAAATGGCTGTTATCCCACGTTTTTGTGCTATTTGATTAGATTCTCCGCCTTCTAAGGAAAAAGTCGGATCCTCCCAAACTTTTGTAATAGCTGTATGAAAGTCTTCAGGGAGAGGTTTTGCGGATAATGTTCGTTCCTTAAAGCCGTCCTCAAGGATAATCTCTTTCCCTAAAAAGTTTGCAATACCCTCAACTGTTTGAATCGCTCTTTTGTATGGACTAGAAATAATCCAATCAATCTTTTCCTTTTTGAGTATGTTGCTAATTCTTTCAGCATCGGCGAGACCCTTAGCGGATAGGGGTCTTCCTAATTCATCAGGGGTATATGTAGAATTGGCGTGTCGTACAAGGTAGATATTCGTTGGCAAAATTGTCCCCTCCCATATGTCTTTTTTTTAGCTTTAACTTTAGTATTCTTCTTCTTTTCCAAACATCCTGCATGATTGGAAAATAGATAAAGCGATGCTTCGTTATGAAGTATCGCTACTTGTTACTGAATAAATGTACAAGCTTTTTCGATTAATTGGGAGTTTAGTAAAAGTATATCCTTTGCTTAATGGCAAAGGATGTACCTAATCATGACGTCTCACTACTCTCTTTTTGGAACCAAGTTTTTAGTAACTCTTGCTCCTTATCCCGAGAAATCCCCGCTCTTCGTTCTGTATCCTGCCTATCCTTCTCCCACTGATAAACATCATGTATTGTATCTTCAAGAGGGCTGAAGGAAAGTCCAGCTGCAACAGCCTTTTCTATGCTGATACGAAACGATCCTTTCCACGGTTCTTTTTCTCCTTCTAACGAAAAGTGTTCAGGAATCCATAATGGCATTTCTGTCCATGGCTGTATTTTATGCTCTAATACGAATTGTTCATCTGCCCATACAAACTCCGCATCACTGTTTGTAACAGCTTTACAGGTATTTAATAGCTCTGCCATAGTCAATTCATAATCAGGCCCAGTTACATTAAACGTTCCTGCTTTTCGGGTTTCTGCCATATTGAATACCCATGTTGCGAGGTCTTTTATATCAATCAATTGAACTAAACGATTTGGACTTCCTGGTACTATGATTTTTCCGCCTTGTGCTACCCGCTGCACCCAGTACGGCAGTCGATCTGTATAGTCAAACGGTCCGACAAGCTGCCCTGCTCTAATATGCAAAACACGCCCTGGCCAATGCTTCTCAGCTTCAGCTTCACATAGTACCTTCAGCGCACCGTAATACTCGTAAGGAGAAATTGACCCTTCCTTAACAGCTTTCAATTTATCTTTTGGCATCGATTGCAAAAGATAGTCCTCACTAATATTGTATGGAATCCAATCTTTATAAACAGAGATGCTTGAGATGTACGTATAATACTCAATATTATCCCCAAGTACAGCGGCAGCCTTTTTGATTTGATGAGGAGCGAATCCACAAGTATCTATTGCAACATCCCATTTTCGATTTTTCAAAAGTGATAAATCACCGTCTCGATCGCCGATTAAATGCTCCACTTCAGGAAATATCTCTTTATTTGTACCCCGATTAAATAAGGTGACTTCATGTCCTTTTTTCAATGCTTCCGCAACTAATGCTTTTCCTAGAAAACGAGTGCCACCAATTATAAGAACTTTCATCGATTTCCTCCATTCATTTTTATTAACCGACAAAAATGCCTTTCGTTTTATATAACGTTTATTCTTATATAAAAAGTTATGGGGGGATAAAAGTTTTTAAGTCTTTCTTTCATCGATTAACACTCAGACTAATCAGGGGGGAGATTACAATAAAACGCATATATCCATGTTAATAAAATTTTTAAGAAATATCTCTTGAATCTTCCCTTGCGTCACATTTTAAACTTAAACCTATAAAAATTATTTAGGTTGTGGAAGGCGGGTGAATTAATTGGATAAACCGACAATATCGCACAAAGTTTTCGTTCAGCTAATGCTTGGGAGCTCTCTTGTCCTAGGGATGTTTCCACCTTTATTAATGTTTCTACTTTCAAGAAAAAAAAGAAGAAGTTCATTTTATCGTGAAGCTAGCAGGAAGGCTCTTAACTTTCATTTAACGATTTTTCCTTTTTTTCTAATCAGATATTTATTGCCATCAGAGTATGGGAGTTTCATTTATATCGTATTAGCTGTAGAACTTCTCTTTATTTTAAATGCTATGATTAGAATTGCCTTAAATAAGTCTTATACTTATCCTTTTACAATTCCATACATAAAGCCTTAAAAAATTTGAATAGAGAAGAGTGATCAAATGGAAGAAAGAAAGTTAACCATTGGAGAGTTGGCTAAACGATCGAATACTACGGTACGCGCTCTACGTTACTATGACAACATCGGTTTATTAAAGCCTACAGATTATAAAGAAGGCGGACATCGCTTATACAGTATTGAAGATTACAAAAGATTGCAACAGATTCAATCATTAAAATTTTTAGGTTTTTCCCTTAAAAATATTGAGGAATTATTAGCAGAAACACTTGTAGAACAGCAGGATCTCACGAAAGCAATTGATTTCAAAACAAGGGAACTTTTAGCTCAACAGCAAGAAATTCAACGGACAATTAACCAGCTTAAACATATGAAAAATATAATTGTAGACAAACAACACATCGATTTAAATCTATTTTGCTTTGTTCTTTATGCCATCATTTGGGAAGAGGAAAACATAGAGTCCTATAGTGATAGAAAAGATAGTCTCTATAATCTCACAAATAAGGAGCGCTTAGAATTTGATAAAACATACTTTGATTTTTTCACTAGAATTAAGCATCTAGTAGCATCAGAACATAGTCCGGATTCTAAGGAAGCGCAGGAGCTTATTGGATTGATTATAGAAAGTATAAATAAGATAGTAGCTCCACAAGAACAAAATAGCGGAATTTCTTTATCAGATAATGATGTTTTTAATCCTCTTACTAATGAAGAAATTACTTTCCTAAAGAAAGCAAAACAATATTATTTACAAAAGAAAGGATAGGGTAGCGGGTGGTAATAAAAAGAAAGTTCATTTTATGGAGGGTCTGCATTGCTTGAAGAAATAGTTAATAGATTACAAGAAGCAAACATGATTTTGCAATTCATCATGATATTTGTCATTGGATTCATTCCATTTTTGGAAGCACATGTTGCTGTTCCTGTTGGGGTACTATTGAAATTACCCTTTATTTTAACAGCTTTTATAGGGATTTTAGCAAATATTCTTTCAGTCATGCTGGTTATTATGATAACTACAATTGGAAAAGCTAAATGGACTAAAAATCATCAGAAATCAACTTTTAGTGGTCGTTTTCAAAAAGCTCATCATTATTTTAATAAATATGGAGTTCCAGGACTTTCTCTTATGGGACCAATCGTAGGTGCTAACCATATAAGTTCATTCGTGTCCATCGCTGCAGGGGCAAGTAAAGAGAGGGTCATTATCTGGCAAATTATCAGCATTATTCTATGGGGAGTTGGAAGCGGGATATTAATCCATTATGGTGTTGATTTTTATTATTGGCTTAAAGAGTGAGTATAGTTTCTTTAGATTCATTCCACGAAAATTGAACAATTTATAAAAGGAGGGTGGCTTAAAAAGGGGTCTGACCCCTTCAGCAAACACCGATATTTAGTAAACTAACCTGTCTATATTGTGTTTGAGTCACCCTCTTATAAGGCTTATTTTCAGTTGTATTTTAATTTTAATTTTTGATATTATCCGTATTCTGAGAGAAAACAGAAACTATTCTATGTTTTAATAGAACCATTATTTATCGCCTATTTTTTTATATTTATTATACAAAAATACAATAATGACTATGCTAAACGTAATCATAATAGAGTATTTTAAAATCATAAAGAAAAAGTCGTGATACGGAATTTCCTCAGCCGAAGTCATTCCATCTACATCTGTTGTCATCCTTACTCTATCGATAAATGCTAGCAATAATAAATATGAAGTAAAAAATGAATGAATAGCAGTTTTCACTAAAAGTTTTTCCGTTTAGATCACCCCTAATATTGGTCTTTTGCTACTTCACCATTTCCCACCTGCACGAAATTAACCTTTTTTGTTAAATGCTTTACCTAATTTTTGCGAGAAATAATAGGCGAAAGATGCTGTGAGCAAAATGATTAAATATGGATATCCTGTATCAATTCCAAAGGCAACTTCTTGTTGATAACTATTTATTGATGAAAAATCAGGGGTATAAAATGCGGTTAATAGCAATCCTGATAAAATTTCGAATAATATAAGGAATATAGCAAAACTACCTATGAATACTAAATATTTTTTCAAAATGATCCCTCCGCTTTTTATTAATAGATAGCCTTCTTATATAACTGCCGTTTATGCTTCTACTTAATTAACGAAATGAAAGTCAAAAAGTTTCAACCTGCCAGGAAAATCCTGCCTTTTACCGTTAAACATTGATAAATTAACGATAAAAACATGCATAAACTATATAAAAACAAACAAACGCCTAACTCTTGAATAACTGGGTTTGGCATGCCTCTTAAGGATCTGCTAATTACGTTTCGAGTACGAGTCATAGATTAACCACAAAACCTTTGTTTCTAATAATAAGATTTCATTATGTTAACTAATTTTGTATATATTTAAGAGCTTATTGATATAACAATATATAAGATTTAGTATATTAAATGTAAATGTCTTCTATAAATGGATGAAAAATGAAAATACTCAGAAAAATATTCCTTTTTATTATAACTTATAACGTAATATTTTTATTAATCTTAAACATACAGTACATTTACAGATTTAATAGAGATTATAATCTTAAAGATAAATAATCAATTAGTTGTAGCTTTAGAATAAAGTTTGATCAAAAACAACCCACACACCCATATTTTAAGTTAAATGAAAAGAACCCTTTTGAAAAAGTTTGTTCACAACGGGTTAATCTTTTGTAAAACAATGTGCAATTTTTATAAAAAAGTTTGATTATTTCCTAATGTTACTCTTCAACAATCGCGTCCAATTGTTGAAGAGCGTTTTTCTTATTAAACTAACATATCTGTTCGTTAAGTGTAACTCTTCACAATTACTTGATATTAGGTGAATAGAAAGATAAATTAAAATTTATTTTAGTAGTTGTAAAAGTAGGTTATTTATATTATTCTCTTATAATTTTTCAAAAAGGAGAGTTTATGAAAAAGATTATTGTTTTTGTATTAACGATAGTTATATTATTCTCAGGATTCGCAACACAAAGTTATGCGTTGTCAGATTCAAAATCTGCGGCAATACAAGCGTTGCTAGATGATGCCACTCGTATATCAGGTGTGCCGGGAATGTCAATCTCAATACTTGTTGATGATGAAGTGTTCTACTTTTCTTCAGGATATGCTGACCGTGAAAAGGGGTTGTCTGCAAGTGAAAATACACTCTATGAGTTAGCATCAGTCAGTAAAGCTTTTACCGGTATGGGTATTATGCTGTTGGAAGAGCAAGGGCTGCTCTCAATGACTGACCCTGTCCAAAAATATTTACCTTGGTTTACGTTAAAGTATCAAGGGAAACCTGTTGATATGCAAAGCCTTACACTAAATAACTTTCTTCACCATACCAGTGGTCTAACAAATATTAGGCATACTCAAAATATTCCACAAGGCAATACACCGGATATGTTGCAAAAGACTGTGGAAATGCTCGTAGATGCTGAATTGGCGTTCCCACCCGGTGAACAGTATAACTATGGAACCGTTAATTATGACGTATTGGGTTTGGTTATTGAGATTGTGTCGCGACAAAGCTATGAAGACTTTATGAGGGAACAGGTATTTCAGCCGTTAGGTCTTCACCAGACGTATGTTTATAAAGAAGATGCTCAAGCCACTGGAGAGTTGGCACAGGGCTACCGTTCTTCCTTTTTTATGACAACTCCATTTAAAGCTCCGGATTATGCTGGGAATAAACCCGCAGGCTACATCATTTCTAATACAAAAGATATGGCGCGTTGGATGGGCATACAGATGGGTATTGTGCAGGACATACCCGAAATATTTCACACGGTTATCGAAAAATCACATAGGGGTGATATGTCTGTTTCGGCTGTCAACGATATGTATTATGCGGCAGGCTGGTCGGTAAACGCCGACCAAACGATTATAGAACACACTGGGGGCAATCCAAATTTCAGAACCAAAGTAGCCATACTGCTAAATGAACGAACAGCCGTCTGCTTGCTGAGCAACGGCGCAAATACCAATATAAACCTGGTACTAAAAGTTAAAGATATATTAGACGGCAATCTAACTCAGTCATATGAAATAAGCGGCACACAGCTTTTGGATATCATTTTGTCGTCTATCACTATTATTCTTTGCCTATTGGCCATTCTGCTATTTCTTTTAGGATTACGCAGAAGGAAAACGAATGAGCGGCAGCTAATGACAAAAAAGAGAATAATCGTAACAGTTATTTTCCTGATCGCTACGATTGCCCTGGGTATACTGTGCTGTGCTTTCGATTGGTCAACGATACTTATTTGGCAAACATATAGTGTTCTTACAGCTTTGATTTCGTCAGCATTATTAACAGCAAGCATTACATGGTTTTTATACACTCACCGATAAAATACCTCGCTCCCACGATAAACATAATGTTAAGTAATTAAATTTCAATTTATCGGTATGCTTAATTTGAAAAATATAAGACACTTCGGTGTCTTTTTTAATATCATCGACAATTTTCCCAGTCAAACCTAATTACTATTGCTTCCACTAACCTGATCCGTTCGTGGAATAAGGGTTTTTAAACAACTATATTATTATTGTAAATTAAACAACAATATTATTTTTGCACAAGCGTCGTTAGGTAACATTTCTTAAAAGACTGTTATTCAACAATACCAGCTACTAGGAGGTCAATAATTAAATTAAAAATTGATTATTATCCAAGTTATAATAATTTTGGCATGCCAAATAAACCTTTCAATACCATTGGAAGGTTATGGACCTGTAGTATAATATTGCTTTTTATATAAAAGCCTCTTTACGTTTTAAAATGTAGAATATCCATTGGATGAGTTTATTGCCAGCTAGTTAATTGGTTATTGGATTGACCAAAATTAATAAGGAGTTGTTGAAAAATGGGGAAACCTTTAAACTACGAGAAAACTTTTAAAATCGAATTATTAAATGAATTTGCTAATGGTGTTTATAGTCGTTTGTTAAACTTTGTTTTGAATAATGGGATGGATCGTCAGGATAAAAATAATCCTTATAACGTCTTATTAGACCAGTTTGTTGAAATGCTAGATATAAATTTATTTGAAATGTCATTTGAAGAATTGGAAGTAATAGATGGCTATTGGACTAATATGAATAGCTATATTAAAGAAATAACAAAGATAAATCAGCATGAATAAATTAGACTTAGCTTTTTTATCTTAATATCAATTTCAAGAACGTTTACAAATCATTTAAAATTGTAGCACTATTTATACATCTTATTTTCTAAAATAATCACATTTTCATTAAAAGAGCTACTACCAACATGTTTCGTATTTTCAACTAATCGAAAAATATTATCACAGCATTGTTTAGCGCCCAATACTAATAACGGCACACCTATAAAGTCAATTTTCAATCCTCTTGAGAAAAATCCGCCAATTGACATAGCCGTTGGGACAGTTGGTGATGTATTGGAGAAAATGATTTTATCATTAAAATGATATTGTTCTTGTAATAGTAAAGCCAGTTCTTTTAGTGCTGGGACAACAAGCTTGTTCCTTTTCCGTCCTAATGTATAAACTGAGTTGCCTTCTTCATCTTTTCCATGAAAGATGATCCTTCCGAAATCGTCCTTAGTCATTTGATTAAAATATTTTACGTTTAATATTTCTTCTGTCGTAAGCTTTCGTTCTGATTGAGGTAGTTGTTTTAAATGATATGCAGCAGCTAAGGAAGTAGTATGTGTCCCTCCATAATCATTATAAATATATATCAATGTAATCATCCTTATCATCATTGTATCTAGTTGTATTATTATGGACATTTACCCTAATTTAGATTCGCTGAAGCAGAATTTATGCTAATGAAAAAGGCAGACCACTAAAGTTGTCTACCCACATAGCGAGAATTAATGTTTAAAAAAGTCCAGCTTCCTTAGCTGCTTCAAAGCTTTCTCTAGCAAACTCAAACGGATCCATACCAACATTTTCCCAATGCATATACATTAATCGTGGTTCATCAAACAGCCAATGGTTATGAACTGCTGTCACAATAATTCCTCTTTTTCTTAATGCAGACATTAATGGATTAATTTCCTTCTGAAGTACAACAGATTCACCAAGATTTAGACCATTATCTTCAAAGGACAACATAAATGGAAGTGCTAATGGAGAACGAGTACGACGCTCTAAAATCGTTGCTTTAATATTTCGAAGACGCATAACGACACAAACGGGAGTCGCTTGAATAACGTCTCCACCAATAATATTTGCAAGTTGCTGACATTTTGAAGGTCCTATGTTATTACCTTGACCACTATAAACTTTTTTATTCATAAACACTAAAATCATCATCTCCCTCAACGATTCTTATCAATAATTTATTCCAAAAAGGGAAAGATGAGTGGATGAATGATAGAGGAATATCACCCTTTTGTAAGTAAAGAATACTATTAAAGATTATTTAATAGCACATTTTACTAGAGATCCGGCATAAGGTTTAGTACTGTTTTACAAAGTTGTAATAACATACTTAGTTACTAAGATAAAGGTTGCTTTACTTCAATATGAAGTGGAGCTTTTTTTGTTATTCCACTTACGGGGTTTGGTTAACTCAAAAAGGAATCGTGGTCATTCCAAAATCTGTTTATAAAGAAAGAATCATCGAAAACGTTAATATTTTTGACTTTGAATGAAAACAAGAGGATATGAAGCGGATTGCTGCTTTAGATACAAAAAACAGTGTGTTCTTTTCTCATAGAGATCCCGAATTTGTAAAAGGGCTCGGTAACGTTAAATTTAATATTCTTTATCACCCTAAAAACCGATTTTCAATAAGGAAAATTGGTTTTTTCAATTTGGCGTGCCCAGCAAGCCGTTAATTGCTAATTGGTGAAAGTCCAATCCGAGTAAGTGCCAAAACGCTCGGTAGCTGACAGGCAACTGGTGGAGAAATCCTAAGGTTGAAGCCCTGTGACAA
>NZ_JBQENT010000040.1:0-49633 GCF_052044855.1 Metabacillus sp. 22489 | reverse complement strand
ATAAAGTGGTCGGGAAACCAACTTTATCCTACCATGTGAAGTGAGGTTTTTTAATACCTAATACCACGCTTGAAGCTCTTTAGAACCCCCAGCATAGCAGGGGGTTTTCGAAACCACAAGAAATGCGATACCTCTTTATTGAGGTATCGCACCCGTTAGCCTATGTTTACTTCTTTTCAATCTTTTTGCTACCTCCGTTGTTAAGCTAAAATCCCCGTTACTTCCCCAAAAAAAAAGTTCCTAAACTCCAAAATTGATAAATATAATCCCATACTTCCTGTTCCTCTAAAATTTGGCACCCCTTTTGGAATTCACCGTAAAGGTACATATAACCCTTAAATTCTTTAGTTACCCCTGCTTTCATTTGCAAGATTGTATCGTCCATCAATTCTTTTATAAACTTTTGTTTCAAAAACTCTTACTCCATAGCTTTTTCTCCTCTTTGATTGCCATCATTCATATGTATCTTCTTCAATAACAATATCAATCTTTCTTTCCTTTACAGACAATTTTACCGAAGCATTCCATGGAGTCTTTTTTAGCTCAATATCTCCATTGTCGCAAAGGAATAATACTCCTACTGCATCATATGTTTCATCCAAAGCAACTATTTCTCGCTCATTTGAAACAACTCGAATATTTTGTACATCTCCAGTGAACTTAATTTTCCATTCTCCTAATTTAAATGTCTGCAACATAGTAATAGTCCCCTTTTTTCTAAATTTTGCTGTTCCTGAAAAGATTTTTCTAATATGTTCTGGTATTATGATATTTTCATTATTTTCTGTCAAAAGCCTCTCTACCTCTCTAATTTGACAATTGGTACCTTGTGTAATTTATTATAATTCCTTTTACCGAATACCGATATACATTTAAATCCCATGTCTCTAGTTGTACTAACCTGCCTCTTTAGTACAGTAAGAAATGTTATACCTCATTGCCGAAGTATCGCAACCGTTAGTTATACAAAAAGACTTACACAATAATTGCATATTATATAAATGATTATTTTTTATTTTTTAGTTCTAAAAGTATAGGTGCTATATTTAGTAAGATAGAAACAATTGTCAAAAGCCATAATGCCTTTTCCACAGTAGGTACAACATCCATTAAAGCTGACCAATCTTCGCCTTTTACCCAATTAGATACAAGGCTATGTTCTGCACAGAGTGTCAATGCTGTAAATGATAATCCCATTGCCATCGCAAGTTTATAATCTTTTCCTGTTTTATACATATAAAGATTTATAAAAGTTGCTACTAAGGCAATAAGTCCTAATATTAACCACATAATTATGCCCCCATTATATTTTTATTTAAGATGAACATTTTCTAAAATATATATAAAAGTTCAGTTATCCTTATTTCGAATTTCTACCGCGTCTGTTTAACAAAGTTACTTATTATTATGAAGTTCAAACGACTCTTCAAAGTCATCCCATTTTACATTTACCTTTATAACTTCGTCTTCACTTACCTTTGCTCCACCATCTGAACTACCTCTGGACGAAAATGTTAATGTTGATGGTGGGACTGCAAATTCTTCAATGCTTTCCGCAGCACTACTAATAGTTTCATAAGAGTATTCAAGTTTTTGTAATGAAGACAACTCTTCTATAGAACCTTTATATTTTAATATGAACTCATAGCTATCTTCATTGGAATAAGTCGTTCTTTCGTCTTTTTCTCCCCATTTTTCTGTTCCTTTATAGAGGTATTCAGCCTCCCAATTTTCACTTTCTCCACTAAATTTATAATCATTCGTTGTGGTTTCTGAACAAGCTGTTAAAAGCATTATTGTAAATAATAAAGTTGCTATTTTCTTCAAGTTTATTCTCCTCTCAACAATAAACATCTCCATATATTTCCTATTTCAACTTACTTCTAATAATGAATCTTTTCCCCTAAACTGCCCCTTTAGTTGAATTAAAAAATCGTATCCCACTTAGGAATTTTCTTACATCTTGATTCACAAATAGTTGTTTTCCATCAGCATAACCCGTTTTTTTAAAAAGAATTTATGAATCATCTTTCTGGTTCAAACAAATGAAATCATCCCCTTAGCCTGCATTCGATAAACATATTATACCTTTAAATCCATATTTTGTTAGTTAAAAATTCATTAAATTAAACTGTCCCTTTAGTTCAAAAAAAATACGATACCTCTTTATTGAAGTATCGCTACCTTTTTGTTCGATTTGATTCCGCAATGTTTCTTAAGTTGTTGATCTGGTATATTTTTTTCACGTTCTACATGTGTAACATTTATATTTGGAACATCTAACTTCTCTGGGATATCGGTCTAAGAAAGATCATAATTCTTGTTGTAGAATTGCGCCATTTGTGGCTAACTATCTCATTTAATATTAGTATTCCAGCCTTTTTGTAGTTGTTTTCGGCTGTAAACAATTTGTCCAATATGGTAAGCACTATGCGTGGAAAAATTTCCGATGCCCCCCACCACTTTGCAGTCAATTGGAAACCATCCACTTCATTTTCTACCTTCTCTTCAGTTAATCGATCTTGCCACTGAAGCAGAACCTCTAAAGGCATTTCCTTAAGTCAGCAAATCCTATATTTTTCGGAACAATAAAAAATGGGAAGTCTTATTCTCAACTTCCCATTCTGCTAATAATGATCTATTTAATTTCTTTAATTTTTGTTAGATCCCCACTGCATAAAGCTTCAAGATTTTCAGAAATTTTATAAGCAGACCAATCCCACCATTTAATGGAAAGGAGATAATTAATGAGTTCATCATCAAATCTTTTCTTAATAATTTTGCAAGGATTGCCTCCTGCAATATGGTATGGGGGAATATCTTTTGCAACGACTGAATTGGCCGCAATGATAGCTCCATCACCAATATGCACACCGGGCATTACGGTGACATTTTGACCGATCCACACATCGTTGCCAATTACAGTATCTCCTTTAAGGGGGAGCTCTTCCAATGTTGGAGTGAATTTCTCCCAACCATGACCCATAATATTAAATGGATAGGTAGTCACACTGGACATTCTATGGTTTGCACCATTCATTACAAATTCAATTCCCTTTGCTATTGCGCAAAATTTTCCGATAATCAGTTTATCTCCAATAAATTCATAGTGATGTGTGACATGTTCTTCAAACTTTTCAGCACCATTTATGTCATCATAATATGTGTAGTCACCGACTATAATATTTGAGCGTGTTATAACGTTTTTAATATAGCATATGCTTTTAATTGCCTCGTTTGGGTAGATTGCATTAGGATCTGGTCCGTATTGCATAATAATCCCTCCATTGGTTTAATATCGTTTTTTTATCTTTGGCCATCTGAATTTTGGAACATACTTTACCATTGTTTCAAATATGAGGCCCCATTGCTGCTCCGATAAAGTTGCTACTGATGTCTCATTATTGATACGAAGTTCCCTCTTTAAATGCTTAATTTGAGACGGTGTAAATATACCTCTTAATGCTAAATCGACTGAAAAATGAGGATTTTTAAGTACATAATCGGCCAAGCCCCAGAAAATTAAATAGTCACTATAAGGTACAATCGGTTTTGCTTTTCTATTTATTGTAATCATTGCCGAGTCAACTCTTGGTGGTGGAGAGAAATTTTTTCTTGAAATATCTTTGACATACCGAATATCAAACCACATTCTCCATGAAATGACATAGGCATCCTTCACAAAATTTGATGTAAACCTTTTGGCTGCACCTTTTTCCATTACAATTACTCCTCTTAGAAAACCACTTGAAGGTTTATTCAAGAGTAGTTTCATGATAGGTGTTGTGATGGAATATGGGATATTAGAAACAGCCAAAAATGGATTATTAGGCAGATGAATTTTCAAAATATCTTGATGAATAATCTTGGTATTCGGATGGTGATTAAATTTTCCTTTTAGAATTTCAACAAACTTATCATCATACTCCACAGCTAGTACTTTTCCAGCTTTTTGACTTAGAACTGATGTTAATGCTCCTTTTCCTGCACCTAAATCTAAAACTAAATCATGTGGGCTTACTTTTGCTTGATCTACAATCTCATTTATTAATTTTTTATTATGCATTAAATGCTTCCCTGAAAAATTGGGAGGTTCCCCACGACTCAATTTTATTCCTTTATACTTATGGGGTTTTTTGGTCATATCTTATCTTCCCTTCTAAAATATAAAATCACAGGCGATCTGGCTGTGATTTCAGAGTAAAAAGGAAGTGACCAATCATTATTTATAATTGAGCAGTTAAATTCGTCTTTAAATAAACCTTCTTTTTGATTAACATAAGAAGGTAAATTAGACATAAATAAAGAAAGGTAGAACTATCCGCCTTTCTAAACATTACATATTTGTGCTATCACTGAACGTTCAAGCATTGTCAATATACGTGATTATCAAAATATGAAATGAAGATTATTAAAAAAGGATAGACTAATCCCGTTTACTCTGAAAATCCAAATCAGAGCCTTTGAACGTATTAAATTACTGGTTCAAAGTTTGGAATCGTAGTCTTGGTATCATTTTCTAATAATCCTCCTTATAGGTAAAATATACCATTTATTATATGGCTTTATTTGGAATAAGTCAATACGAAAGGAATTTTTACATATTTTCCACACAGTAATAAGTAAGCCTGAAGATTATCTGGTATTTATTCAAACCAAATCTTATTATTTCTCCAGTTATCCATTTTGAATCGCCACTAAATTCGCCATTGTTTCTTCTATCTTATCATTTGGATTTATTAAACTCCCTCAGTTTAATATGAATATCTCTCGAATGCTCACTTATTCGCAGGATTTCATAACCCTTTAAATTAGATTTATGGGTAATGGATATGAGTTCAGATCATTTTGGCTTCGTGAAGGCATAGTGAAATAAAGGAGTTAGCTAATACTCCATATTTTACCATATAATGTACATCTCCACGCCGCCCCTGGAGGCTTTCCCTCCCATGTCTCAACGGGTCAATTGCCCTCTCATTCCTTCGTCATGCCTATCCAAGGGGTGGAGGCCAGTTATGCTAACCTGATGGGTCACAGTGCCCTTTTGTTGAATAAACCTGGTACTCCGTACATATTTGAAATCCTACGAATAAGACAACATTCAAAATAAAGTTAACTAGTTTATAAGATACATCTTTAACTTTGAACCTTCGGTTTAGGCAGCTAAGGGAATAGATTCTTGAACTTTACTTGGACAGTATGATACGTTTCGTCGTGCTATTCCTACAAATATCCTTGCTAGTTTCCCTATCAGTTTCATAATTGACTTCATTTTCTTCATCTTTTTTACTTTCACATTATGTGCATGTATTGCTTTAAACTCTGGATTATTCATCACAAGACTCATAGTAGCTAAATAGAGGAAACGCCGTAGGCGGGATCTCCCACGCTTCGAAAGAACAATCTGACCTTTCCATTTACCAGAACTGGCTTCAGCTAAATGTAATCCCGCATGACGTAATAGAGAATTTCCGTGAGAGAATCCACTAAGATCACCAGCTTCACCTATTATTCCGGCTAAAGATATTTCGCTTATTCCTTTCATCATGAGTAGTTTCTTGGCAAACGAGATTTTGTTTAGCACTTTTTTTACTTGTTGTTCCACTCTTTCGAGTTGTTGTTCAGCGAGGTCATATTCTTCTAATAATTGTTCTAAGTGGAACTTATATGCATCAAGTGCTTGTCCAGTTCCAATAGAAGATTTTGCGTACTTGATTAGTAATTGAGCTTTTTTGGGACCTGGTTGTCTTTTCATTAATGACTTCCATCCAACCATGATATCAAGTGAAGTCATGGAGGAGATTTCTTTTGGAGTGGGGAACAACCGGAGGGTTGCGATGGCTCCTTTGCACGAAACATCCTTAAATACATGTCTTAACTCTGGAAACACAATATCTACCCATCTATTAATTTGATTAACGGCCATAACGAGACGTTTTACTATCACATCACGATTAGACATAAGAACTCTAAGTTTCTCGAACGCTTCGGATGATATCTGAACGAAAGAATAGTAGCCATTTTTGACCATATCGGCAATCACAAGCGCATCTTTTTTGTCACTCTTTGATTGGGTATTATCACGATTCTCTTTATTCCTTTTTACTAAGTGAGGATTGACAGTGACTACCTCTATTCCTTTATCAAATAACCACTTAGATAGGTTAATCCAGTAATGGCCAGTAGGCTCCATTCCTACTATTTCTGCGTTTAAGTGTTTTAGTTTTTGTAAATCTTGCATCCAGTTTACTAGTTTCATAAAACCCTCTTCATTGTTTTCAAATGTAAGAGGATCTCCGACGATGATTCCGCGGTAATTAACAGCACGGGCCACGTGGAATTGTTGAGCGATATCGACCCCAACAATCAGATGATTACTAGAAATTCTTTCTATTAGTTGATTTTGTTTGTTTTGCATTTTAAAATTCATGGTAAGGGTTCCTCCTAGGATTTTGAGTTAGAGTGGTGTCTATACTCATATCTTACTGAGGAACCCTATTTTTATCAAAGCTTAAAAATAACGATCTACAGGAATGCTAACCTGCCCCGTTAGTTCATAAAAAAAGCCACACTCATCGCTAGTCGAATTTCTTCTGCTCTTGTTCTAATAATTTACTATACATATCAAGCCTTTCATTATCATTTAAATGCTTTGCAAAATACATAGCATTATAGAATTTATTGTATGAATCTTCTTCTTTTTCAATTTCTGCGTATGCTGTTTCCACATTTGAATTTCTTATTAGCCATTTTAATCCGTTATGTAAGAAATCTTGTTTAATATCGTTTATAACTTCCTCAATATTTGAACCATCAGGTTGTATCCACCAGATATCATTACGCTCCTTTTCAGCGCGATTGTAAAAATTCTTGGTGTACTTAGACTGATCAAGATTACAGGATAAATCATACCTTACATCACATTGATAGATTTTTGGTAGTAATTCTCCTTTAGCACTAATTTTTATTTCGTCTCTCGGTGGAATAAAGTCATAATATATTCCTAATTCTACAATAATAGACATAGGTGACCATCCTGTAACATCAGAAAAGGATTTCCCTACAGCAGCTATATCCAATACCCAAATACAGTGGTCATTCCACCCCCAATTATGTCTTGTATTCACTTTGTGAAATCCGTTTTCTCTTAATGTTGGCGATAAAATTTTTCTTATCACTTTATTTATTTCAGGAGTGCCAACCATACTTATCAACCTCTCATTACTTTAAATTACCTCTATTATAAAACAATTTCTTATTAAACAAATCTGCCTCTTAGTTCAATAAGAAATGCGATACCCCTTTATAAAAGTATCGCACCCGTTTGTGGAATAATCTATTCCCGATAAACTTACTCTTCCATTAATTGATTAATCGTCTGTTTTCATTTATCTTTCGTAAATGGTCACAATTACTCCATCCATATTATCACCTGAAATCTCGTATTCTTGATTTTTTGGCAGATGAATGGTCATGTTTTCAGAAAAGGGATAATAAGAAACAGTATATTTTTTACCTTCGACCTTAGTCGAAACCTTCTTTTGCTCCTTTAGATAATCTAAATATTCCTCTAAAACAAAACCCTTTTCCTTCATAATTGCACTATGCGGCAAACCAACATAGCGAATATGCCAAGGTTCATATTGGATGCCTGTAATATCTGTTTTATTCTTTGGATAGCGTAAAATAAAGCCGTATTTCCAAGCATTTTTTTCGATCCATTTTCCTTCTGGTGCACGTTCCATTTTCATCTGTGTAGACCCTACATCAAGCGATAAACCTAAATTGTGTTCACTATAACCTGGAGGTAGGGCTAGGTCGGATCCCATTTGTTCATATAATATCTTTTGTTCCTCAAAACTGCGAAATCCACTTGTGATGGCGAAATTATGGAGTCCCTCTTTTCCAGCATCAGCCATCATCTCTGAGAATTTTTGTGCAATATCCATTGACATATAATTTGTACTACCTAATAACACATATCCTTGTGTCAATTCATTGTGAATGGTTAAATTCACCACGTCTGATTTAATACTCTCTTCGTGAACTGGGTGTTCATTGTTGACCAATAGTAGATTTCCTTGATAAATTTGTTCTTCTGTAATAATTATTTGTTGGCTATTTTCGGCAGCCCTTCTATCCTCTGCTTTATCATTTTCATGTTGATCATATTTCAGCACTTCTACATTTGGTATATCTGCTTTTGATTCAAAAAATGATTCCTTATTTATGAAGGCTAAAAACAAGCATAAAAGGAATAATAGTAAAAATCCCCACTTCTTCATTTTTCAGTTTCCTCCTAATTCTTCTTCATTAGAAATAATAGGTAAAACTGTTTAAAAAAAGAGTGGGGTAAATCTTAAATTTTCTTTAAATGATGAATTTGAAATCAATCTATCTTAATTATTATGTTCACTTTCCTTTGGTAATCGAACTTCAAAAGTTGTCTGTACGACGTTGCTTTCAGCAGTAATTGATCCATTATGCTGCTCAGCAATATTCTTCGCAATAAACAGGCCCAATCCTGTGCTATCTTCTCTATGGGTTCGTGCTTTGTCTCCGGTATAGAACATATCAAAAATATGCGGGAGTTCATCTGGAGGAATGCTATCTCCATAATTGACAACTTGTACCACCACTTCATTTGCTTCAATGGAACCATTTATATCTACATACTGACCGTCATATCCATAACGAATTGCATTGGTGATAAGATTTTCAAACAGTCGTGCTAGCAAATCTCCATCCCCCAGAATGGGCAAATGGCTCGGAAGATTCATCCGGGCAATCAAATGATTTTTTTCGAATACAGGATACAATTCTTCATTTAATTGGTTTAGTAGGTCGGTTAAATTAAAGCTTTTCCTATCTACCGGCAGCATTCCATAATTCATTTTCGTTATCTCGAATAATTCATCAATCAGCCTTTCTAAGCGTTGAGATTTAGTGAAAGCAATCGTTAAAAAATGCCTGACTTGTTCTTTCGTTAAGCTTTCATCTTTAAGGATTAAATCCAAGTAACCCAAAACAGAAGTCAGTGGTGTACGCAAATCATGTGCTAAGTTTACAACTAGCTGATCCTTACTGCTTTCCGAAAAGTCACCTCTTAATATGGCTTCTTTTAATTTTTCACTTGCGAGATTGATGTCTTTCGCAATATCATGAAACTCATCATTTGATCGGATTTCAACTTGATGTTGAAAGTCGCCACGAGCAAGGTAGTGAATTCCGCTTGAAATCTCTTTGAAATAGGTAGAGTAGCGTTTCGTAAAAAGAAAGAAAAATAATATCGAAAGTGGAATAAAGATCAGTAAAAAGAAATTAATGTCTCCAATTTTGTTCATAAATAAGCGAAAATGGGTTATTAAATCGCCATATTCAACCCAAGTATGATAATAATATTGCAGTATTTTAAAGATAATATAAGTTATCGTACCAGACAGGAACATACTCAATCCAAATAACACAATCATTTTTGAGCGAAAACTTCGTACGATTTTAGCCATTGAATGTATACCCGACTCCCCATACAGTTTTAATTAATTTGTTTTTCTGTTTATCTTCTTTAAGCTTTTTTCGTAGCGTACGAATATGAACCATAACAGTATTCCCACTTTCAAAATATGCTTCGCCCCACACCTGCTGAAAAATGTTTTCTACACTAAAAACTTTCTTTGGATGACTGGCTAGTAAATACAAAATATCAAACTCTTTAGGAGTTAGCTCAATAGATTCACCGTAAAGTGTAACCGCACGTTGATCAGGAGAAATAACGAGTCCACCAAACTCTAGATTTGATTTATTTTCGGTCTTCGCATGATTCAATGTAGTAAATCGCCGTAACTGGGCATTTACTCGAGCTACCAATTCAATGGGGGTAAATGGTTTCGTCATATAATCATCTGCCCCAATTATGAGTCCCTGTACTTTGTCGAAATCAGATGTTTTAGCACTCAAAAATATGATCGGCATATTATGCTGTTTACGAATGCGTTGCGTTACTTCATATCCATCCATTTTCGGCATCATAATATCCAAAATCAGCAAATCAAAAACCTGATTCTCGACAGCACGAACAGCCTCTTGACCATTCGATACTTTCATAATACGGTACCCTTCCTTTTCTAAATGAAAGGCAATTAGATTAGCAATCTCCTCCTCATCATCAGCAATTAGTATCGAAATATCCTTCATATTTTCACTCCTAAATAAAGTTACATATAGGTCCTATTCATTTTCTATTATATCTTTTCTTTTTCAAAAAAATGGTCTTATTGTTGGACTGATAATACTCCATATGTTAACAAGTCGTTAGAAGATTCTCAAGAATGTTTGGTATTGCTTTTAAATAAAGTTTGATCTAAGAGGTTCCTTTCACTCTTAAAAACAACTAATAAAAAACCGTTGTTTTGAGAAAAGATTGATCAAAATAACGGTTTTTTATTGATTATTTATTTTTATATTAAAGTTTAATTATTTCTTATTAAACTAAAGCAGCCGTTAGTTGAACAAGAACTAGATATTGTTTTTATTTAAGTAAAGTTTTTAAGACTTCTTTAATATCAGCTACTAAATAATTTTGGATAAATCATATAATTGTCCGAAACCTATATAATGTTAAATTCGTCTAATCTTTTAAAGGGAAGGTGTATAGCTAATGAAAAGAAAATGTATCATTGCGTTTACAGTTATATTGTTAAGTATTTCACTCGCAGGTTGTAGAAATGCTGATATGGAAGGTATTATCTTAGAAGTAACAGAAAATGAGATATTACTTTCAGAGAATCTTTCTCTGGACAAGTATGAAGATATAAAAAATAAAACAATTTCAGAGATACAGGAAGAGGAAAAGGGTATTCCTTTAATTTCTTTAACTTATGACAATACAGTGGAATTGTCAAAAGGTGATGAAGTTATAGTATGGATTGATGGAAATGTACTTGCATCCTATCCTGAGCAAGCTAAGGCTAAGAAAATTCAATTTAAAAAATAAGTTCCTCAACAATCGGAGCAATTGTGATGATTATCTATACTAAATCTAATTACCTTGGACTTTAATGTCGCACCAGCCACTTACATCACACTGTCCATATTCGTTACCACCTACAGACACCACCGTTCCGTCAGATTTAAGTCCAATGGTATGAGTACAACCCGCCGCTACTGCTACTATATCGTACCAGTCACTTACATTGCATTGTCCATACTCATTCCAGCCCACAGCCATCACTGTTCCATCAGATTTAAGTCCAACGGTATGTTTACTACCCACTGCTATCGCCACAATACCACGCCAGCTACTCACATCGCATTGTCCTAGCTTATTTTGACCCACAGCAACAGTTGTACCATCCAATTTAAGACCAACAGTATGGAGATACCCCGCCCCTACCGATTCTATATCACACCAGTCGTTTACACTGCATTGATGGTACCTATTATTCCCCACAGCTGTAACTGTTCCATCCGACTTAAGACCGATGGTATGCCAGTCACCCGCTGCGACTGCCACTATGTCACGCCAGCCACTTACATCACATTCACCATAATTGTTTCTTCCTACAGCAATCACTGAACCACACGATTTAAGACCAATGGTATGACACCAGCCCGCTGCGACTGCTACAATATCGCACCAGTCGTTTACATCGCATTGGTTATGCTTATTCCAACCAACCGCTACCACAGTACCGTCAGACTTAAGACCAATGGTATGAGCATTACCAGTGTTTGTCGCCATATGAACATTACTCGCCGCTACTGCCACAATATCAAACCAATCACTTACACTACATTGTCCATATTTATTGTCACCAACAGCCGTCACCGTTCCGTCAGATTTAAGTCCAACTGAATGACGACGACCCGCTGCTATGCTATTTTTAGCCCACCGTTTCACCTTTAACGCTGATTCTTTTGGTGAAATGTAATCCATATTGTGTTACCTCCTTAAAAACAAGAGCTATATTATTATTGTTCATGATTAATCTGCTTCGTTAGCACAATAACTTCAACAAAAGGAAGCAATAATCCTTCTTGGGCTATCGCTATACCTATTTCCATTTAACAAAAAGTAAACCGAAGGCTGCCCCAAAAATAATTGCTTAGTCATTCCATTTCTATTGGTTTTCGAGGTTTTTCATCGTCACTCAGATTTCCTACAAATTTGATTTTATTTAGTTTCACTATTCTGCCCCTTTAATTGAATAACAAAAAGCGATGCTTCTTTATTGAAGTATCGCTCCCTTCACAAACTAAAATTTTAAAGGTCATTAAAAAAGGAAAGCTGTCATTTTAGGAGTATAACTTTAATAATTCTTGCTGAGGTAGATTATTCGTTTTATCTGTCTCAATAAAATATTCCAATTGCCATTTTTGTGTTTCAATAGCTTGTTTACTAGTAGGGGTATCCCATATAGGGTAAACTCTTATTGCCATTTTTCCTTTTGTAGTGGCTGTTTTAAGGATCTTTTGTTGTATAAGAACTTCTTTTGGAAAAACAAACTGTCCAAATCTATCATTATTAGAAAAGGTATTAATAACCAATAAATCGGCAGCTTTTTCATATGAAAAGGCTTGGTTTTTATGAGCTGAATCTTTTTCCCAAAAGGATACAAACTGTCCTATCTTATTAGGTGTAGTCCTTGCTACTCTAAATCTAACTGATTTCGAATTCAGCTGAAATATACCAGCACCATAATCTGAATTTTGGGGTTCCTCTTGGATAGCTTTTATTACTAGGTGATTTGGTTCATAGAAATTCTCATTTACATATGTTAACGCCTTATAAAATCCATTCATTATTTTACCCCTTCTATTTATACGACTGGCTCTAATGGCTCCTTCAAGATTTTGTTTGACTTCGATATGACAAGCCATTTATTCAGCTACATCTTACCCTTATTATTTATTCAGTTTTTATCATATTTTTTAAAACATCGTAAACAAATGGAAAAGTCATAAAGCCATCATCTTCTAGAAAATGTCCACCCTTTTCAATAGAAAAAAATGATGCATCCAATTGTTTGGATAAATTTTGACTTAATTGATAAGGAACAATATGGTCATCTTTGGCAGCAATAACAACACGTGAACTAGTTGCAGAAATTATCTTTTTATAATCTACTTTTTTAACTGTAAAAGGATCTAGTGAAGGTAAGATTGATAATGATTCAGAAAATCCGGAAACAAGAATAAGACCTCCAAAATTTGGTAGCGGATTTAATTGTTCTAGGTAGTTCAATAGTGTAATAGACCCTAAGCTATGCGTTACAAAATAAGTGTTGTTATCTAAATTCTTTATATGATTAGCTAATGTTTCCAACCATTCTTCCCTATTGGGATCAGATGAATTTGGCATGTGAAGAACAGAAACTTGATGATCATCTTCTACTAATTTTTCTTTTAACCAAGGGAACCAATGATTAGCTGGAGAAGCTCCGTATCCATGAATAATATAAACTTGTTTTCCCATTAATAATTCATCCTTTCTTATTATACGTATATACCAGTATATTACAGTTCTAAACCTACATGTTAGAAAAAACACTTGAAGAAAATATAATTTGTGAAGGGAAAGAAAAACTAGCTGAGATTAAAAAAATAGAATCATATTCGGGCGATATTGTGGTTTTAACGGCAAGCACCCGTTAGTTCAATAAGAACATAATGATTTAAACAAAATAATAAGTAATAGCCCATAAGGGGTAGCTTCATACCTTAACTACAGTTAAAATACCAGTCATACACTAACCGTTTTTGTTACCTTTATTTTTTTGAGGCCGAAAAAGGGTCTCATCGTTTTCTAGCTTAGAATCAATAAACTCCACAATACGTTGAAGATCGTGTATTTGATTCATAACTTTATCTTTATATTCTAAAAGGGTTCTTTTTAATTCGGGAACAGAACTAAGTTTATATTTTACAGGATATTGTAAAATATTTTTCATCTCATTTAATGACATTCCTGTTTTTTTCAGACAAATGATCAGTTCCATTAGCTCTATGTCTTCTTCATCGTATCTTCGATGTCCATTTCGTTTTCTTTTTGCATAAGGAAGCAATCCGATTTTTTCATAATAGCGGATCGCATCTTCAGTTAATCCGGTTTTCTTGGAAGCTTGCTTGATAGAATAAGCATTCAAATTATCACCTACTAATTTTGTTTACAGATAGATTAATTAAAATCTAAACGAGAAACTCGTTTTGGTAAATATCAAACAGTTGATTAAGTACTTGTGCCTCATAACCAGAGAATTTGATTGCAGTTTCTTTGCCCTTGTTTACAAAAATCCCGGTAATTTCGTTGTTGAAATTGAAAGCAGCTTCATATAAGCGAGATGCCCCTTTGCTTGGTGGAGAAAAAATAAGGTTCCTTATTGGAAGAATATAACTGGGCATTCTTTTTCCTTTGGTCAACTTCGTCCTGTTTGGTCCTGGGCAGACACTGCGAATTTTTATTCCCTCGGTCAATAGCTTCGGAGCAATTCCATTCGTCCACAGGGAAAGGGCTAATTTACTGTTCGCATATGGACCTATAATCTTTTTAAATGGAATTGTCTTAGGATCGATTACTGTATTTAAGTCAAATTGCTTTAAAAATAATAAAGAATTGGAAGACGTATTGATGATCGTTTTCTCCTGCCCCTGTAGTAACAGTTCTTTAAGTTCCATTGTAATGATATAAGGCACTAATGTATTAACTTCAAAATGAATTTCACGCCCTTGTTTGGAATATTTGTATTCAGCAAAACTGACTCCTGCATTGTTAAAAATCAAGTCAATTTTGGTCTCGCTTTTCTTAATCTGGCTAAGTACGTTTCTAAGACTGAAGAATTCAGCTAAATCAGCTTTATATATTCTTAAAAGCTTCTTTTTAAGAGCATCAATGATTATTGGTTGATCATTTGGAAAGTCAGAACGAATTACAGCAATTACTTCCCATCCTTGAGATAGCATCTTTTTCGTCAGTTCCAATCCAACCCCAGAGTTGGCTCCTGTAATCAATACCACTTTATTTTGTTCGTTCATTTTATTCTTCCTTTCTGTGTTTCCGATAGTAAACACAGATTACTACTTGGAGTGAACACCAAGTCAAGGAAAATTTATTTAATATATTTCCATAAGCGATTTATATTCGTATCCTTTGTAGTGTTATAAATAATCATTAAAATGGATGCTAAACTAAGTTGCGACCTTAGTTAAATAAAACTGCTTAGTTCGCAATCCGAATGAAAATAGACTTACAAATGAATATTAATACTGATTAAACTCGTAAGGTTGGTATTACTGTTTAATCAAAATGTAATTAAAGGATTGTTATTCAGCACTATACTATCATCGATTTTTAGTCTTACTATTATTGCTTTAACAATTTATCATCACACAAAGATAAGTAAATTAAATCAAGAATAAATCAGAATAATCACATCTGTGATTATTCTGATTTATTCTTGATTTTCGTCTATTCGACATAAAAAGCATAGTTTTTTCTTATTAAACTATTCTGCCCATTTAGTTCAATAAGACGTTTCACTTTTGTTACAGAATATAATCTGTACTATCTGCCTTTGTCCTCGTCTATAACGATACTATAAGAAATATTAAGTTTATCCCAAACCCAAGTCTGAAAAATTCTATCTATTTCTTTTTTTAGTGCTTCAACATCCAAATCCGCATCAATACCTAATTCTTTAAAAGTAAATGTTTCTGTCGCCTCTGTACCTTCATATTTTGTACTATTGAATGAAAATGTAACTGTTCTATCCATTAGTTCAACCTCCTTATTTCCCCTGCATAAATCAGTCTATAATGACAGTTTACAGTATTCTTTCTTTTTGCACTAAACTCCCCCTTTAGTTCAATAAAAAATGCGATACCTCTTTATCGAAGTATTGCACCCTATAGTTTAAGTACAATTCTACACATACTTGTTCTATAATTGGTTTAGAAACCTAAGACAACTTATATTTATAATGAAAGAGCATTGTTTATTTTAATTATTTATTAGAGGATTATGTTCTTCTGGTAACCGAAAAGTTGATTGTTTAAACATGATACATTCAGAATTAGGTTTTAGAATTGATTCAAACTCTCCCTTGCCAATTAACATTCAGATTAAGGGGCAAATAAAATAGCTATTAGGTAAAGATATACTAACACCTGGAGATACACTTCCTTTAACTAATGAGTTAGCGAATCAATTATCTATTAATCGAAATACGATTCAGGGAGTATATTCTCAACCTAAAGAGAAGGTCTGTTACTCATACTAAAGGGACGGGGGACACAAGTTGCAAACAACGAAGGATGCTTATGATGTAGGCTTTAATGTTGAAAACGGATTGCTTCTGAATTCGCTTATATAAACTGTTCGGCCAACCCCTGAAACGTAAAATGCATTATCTCTTTATTGAATGCAAAATTGCTTCTTGTATCTTTTATCTAGATGAAATTAAACGGATGACATCTGCAGAAATTGATAAAATTGATGTTTCTGAATTACCAGAACAAGCTCTTATTAAGCTATTCAAAATGCTGATGTCATTTTGACACGCTCCGATCTAGTAGATAAGGTTAAGAAGTTTGCAGATGTGACCCAAAAAAACATCATCTCTGTTGGTTCAACGAACGATGTGTCACTAAGAGGGTAATAAAAATGGAAATATATTAAACAAATATAAAAAAGCAGCCAATGAAGGTTATCCCCATTGACTGCTTTTAAACAAATGATCCTCTCGTTCAATTAGGTGTCTGTTCTAGATAAGCTATGCTTTATACAAAAGGTCAGCCATCTCAACTAATTTTAAGGATAGAATCATTATTCCCTTTTTATAAAATCTCTCCATTCGACTCAATCACGCTCTTATACCACTCAAACGATTTCTTCTTACTTCTATTGAGCGTCCCATTTCCTAAATTGTCTCTGTCCACATAAATAAATCCATAACGCTTCTTCATTTCTCCAGATCCTGCACTTACTATGTCAATACATCCCCACATTGTATAGCCCAATACATGTACACCATCTAGGTCAATTGCGTCTTTCATCGCTTTAATATGGGCTGATAGATAATTAATTCGATCATCATCATTTATGTTTCCTTCATCATCCTCAGGTATATCATTAGCTCCTAGGCCATTCTCTACAACAAATAATGGTTTTTGATACCTGTCATATAATTCAATTAATATTATTCTCATACCTAAAGGATCAATTTGCCATCCCCATTCAGAAGATGGTAAATATGGATTTTTAACTGAATCAAAGATATTTCCAGTCGTTTGCTCAGCTATTTCAGGATTAGCAGTACCAACACGAGACATATAATAAGAAAATGAGATAAAGTCAACGGTATTATTCTTTAATAATTCTTCATCGCCTTCCTCAATTTCAACTTGAATTCCTTCTCTTTCAAACTTTTTAAGCATATAAGCTGGATATTCTCCTCTTGCTTGAACATCCGAAAAGAAATAATCTTCTCTGTCTCTTAATTGACTTACAAGAACATCTTCTGGATTACAGCTATATGGATAATGTTTTCCACCATCTAACATACAACCTACTTGATTATTTGAGTCAATTTCATGAGCGATTTTTACCGCTAATGCGTTAGCAATTAATTCATGATGAGCAGCTTGGTATTTCACTCGTTTTGCCTCTACTTCATCTAAATCACCAACATATAGACCTGCTCCCATAAAAGGTGCATGTAAAACCATATTGATTTCATTAAAGACAAGCCAATATTTTACTAACCCCTTATATCTCGTCAAAATGGTTCGACAATATTTTTCAAAAAAGCCTATCATCTCTCGACTACGCCATGAACCGTATTTTTCAACAAGATACATAGGAACATCAAAATGAGAAATTGTTACAAGTGGTTCAATATTGTATTTCTTACACTCTTTAAAGACATCTTCATAGTATTTCAAACCCTTCTCATTTGGCTTTTCTTCATCACCATTTGGATAAATTCTTGTCCAAGAAATTGACATCCGATAAGTTTTAAAACCCATTTCTGCAAATAAAGCAATATCTTCTTTGTAACGGTGATATCCATCAATAGCATTCTTTGCTGGATAGAAATAACCTTCTTGAAAGTCGAACATTTTTTTCTCCCCGAAAACCACTGCTCGTCGATCTTCTCCTGTTGGCAACAGATCGACGTTTGCTAATCCACGTCCATCTTCATTATATGCTCCTTCATATTGGTTAGCGGCAGTTGCTCCACCCCATAAAAAATTCTTTGGAAATCCCATATTATTCATCCTCCTTAAGGTTTCATTTCTATCATAGGTTGAAGTTTTTCAACAGACTCATTTTCTTTAAGTAAACGTGTTACTTTTTTATTTGTTGATGAAAGATTTGTCACGACAATTGGCGTTGTAACATCATATCCTTGTGATTTGATGTATTCAATATCAAATTCCAGCAGAAGATCCCCCGCTATTACCTGATCGCCATCACTTACTTTTGGAGTGAAACCATTTCCATCAAGCTTAACTGTATCTATTCCTACGTGAATTAGAATTTCATCCCCTTTATCAGATAAGAGCCCAATTGCATGACCCGTCTTAAACATGACTTGGATTTTCCCATCGACCGGTGAATATACTTTACCTACAGAAGGTATAATCGCTATGCCGTCTCCTAATAACTTTTTTGCAAAAGTTGCATCTTTTACTTTGTCTATTGGAACAATCACACCTTCCATTGGTGACAGCAATTTATCTCCATCGCTATTTAAGCTAATTTCATTATTATTCACTTTTTTATCAGCTAAGTCCTTAAATCCTAATACGAAAACAGCTATAAATGAAACAACCGATGCAATGACAGCTACAATTATTGCATTCATTAAGTTAGAAGTTTGCTCGGGTGAGATGAACTGAATCATCGATATAATCCCTGGAGAAGCTAGAGCATACGATTTTATGTTAAATATACCGACAAATACCCCTGCAACCCCAGAACCAATCATTGCAGCGAACAATGGTTTTTTTAGTCTTAGTAAAACCCCGAATAAACCAGGTTCAGTTATACCGGCCATACTAGCTGAAATTGCTGAAGATATGGCAACAGATTTAAAGTTCTTATTCTTGGTTTTGACTCCAACTGCTAAACAAGCAGCACCAAGCGCGAAATTAGTCGCTAGCATAAGTGGTAAGAATAATCCATCAAATCCAGGTCCAGCAAAGTTCGTAAACATAATTGGATCAAAAGCATGATGCATTCCTGTAATAATTAACAATGGCATTAAAGCAGAGAGAATAGCCATTGTAAGCCACGGAGAGAACTTTTGGGCAATTTCTGTAATTTCTGTTAAGCCAACTCCGATAATTGCACCTAATGGAGCAAAAATAATTAGAACGATAGGTACTGTTATAATTAATGCTAATAGCGGCTTAAATATTGCCTTAGACCATCCTGGTGTTAGTTTATCAACCAATGGTAAAACTAAGCTTAGTACCCATGCTGCAAATAGTGGTGGAATCACAGCAGATGTATAACTAGTAGAATATATTGGTATTCCTAAAAACGATAAACCATCCCCTGCCATAGCTTCAATTAACATAGGATGTATTAATACAGCAGATACAACCATTGAGAGAACAATATCTGTATTTAATTTCTTAGCTGCAGTAAATGCAATAATTACCGGTAAAAAATAGAAACCTGCATCAGCAATAATATTCAATACATTATAGGTTGGCGTTCCATCCAATCCAACCATTCCAAGAATAACTAAAACAAGTTTGACCATCCCACACCCGATAATGGCAGGGAGCGCAGCTACTAAAGATCCTGAAATATAATCAAAAATGGAATTTAAATAACCCCTTACATCTTTCTTCTTTGGCTCCTTATTGCTCTCCTCTTCACCCGAAGTGCTGCGTATCGCCTTAGGTAAAGCATTAAATACATTAGCTACCTCACCCCCAATGATGATTTGATACTGACCGCCTTGCTTCATGACACCCTTAACACCCTCTATATTCTCTACAGATGCATCATCAACTTTAGACTCGTCTCTTAAAACCAATCGCAATCTTGACATACAATGAGTGGCATGTTCAAAATTTTCTTCACCAATTGCATTGGTGATTTCTTCAGCAACTTTTTTATAATTCATCCTCTTTTCCCCCTATAAAGAAACTTAAGCATAGTTCAAACAACATTAACTTTAATTAGAGAACCTCCAAAAGGGCACCTACCATCATTTTTAAACGCCTTGTGTTGTATTACTATTTGCATTATTGTCATTATTTTAAAAGTAATAACCTTTCTGAGGGATAGGGCTTTCATGATCGAAAGTGGCGACTTGCCTTCACGCCCATCGTTTTTTCCTATAAAATAGAAAGACCCAAACTCCTATAATTTCAAGAGTTTGGGTCAAGCTCGATCAATTCGATAACAATCCCATTTTATTTATCATTTATGACACGATTTATGTGAATAGTAATATAAGATAACTCAGCTGGTGTTAGCTTATGTCTTGTTTCTTCCAAAACATAATCACTAATTTTTAATGCACAATCATATTCTCTCGGATAGCTGTGACGAATCATAGAGAACAATTCCAAATTGTCGTCATATAATGCTCGATTCATCGTTATTCTCTGGATAAAAAATTTCAAGTGAGTTAACAATCGTCCGTATGCAAGGCTTTCTTCAGAAAACTCCTTATTAAATGTATACTGAATAATACTTACTATCTGCTTAATTATTTTCGTCATACCTACTGTATGATCCATTGTATTATCCATTTCGGCATTCACAATATGCAACGCTATCGTTATTGCTTCATCAATTGGAAACTGCACTTTTAATCTTCTCGAGATAATTTCTAACGCTTCTTTTCCAATCAAATACTCATGATGATAAAAATGCTTCACTTCCCAGGAAAGAGCATTTTTAAAGTCCATCCCTTTCTCATGACGTTCAATAGCAAAGTGAAGATGGTCAGTTAGAGAAAGATAAATGCTATCACTTAACCTTTTTCCAAGGGATAGTTTCGCATATGATACTATTTCATTAATTGTTTGGATTTCTTCCAAAGGAATATCTCGTAGTAATAGCTTAAACCGATCAGTAGTACTAGGATTATCTAGAGTATATACTTTTTCAATTCGACTAGGATCTACTTCTTGTCCAATCTCTTTTTTAAACCCTACACCTTTTCCCATGATAACAACTTCATTCTCATTTTGTACTGACGTTACAATATTGTTATTAATTATTCTTACGATTTTCATCACAATCCTCCTTTCAAAATATTATTGAACAAAAAAAACAGTTATCTCCAACACAAAAAAGCTGGACATAACTGGGTTAAGCTTACATTCGTAATAACAATCCCTATTTTATATCAAATCGTTTAATAAATTTTCATTTTTTAGACTTGCCCACTTAAGGTAACAATCTAGATAAATTGTACCACGCTTACATAAGAAATGCAAGACGTGATTTCGCTTTACTAATAAAATGATAATTCTTAAAATTTCTATCTATAATACTATTTTTTTCTAGATTACCATGTTCTTGTTCCACCTTAAATAAGTAACTATATATTTAGATATTACTTTTAATTATAAGCCTTCTCAATTGTAAATCTATTGTCGTCATATTTCTAAAAAACATTTTATTTAACTTCTCTGAATAAACAGCAATCCAATTTGTTGATATTTCGCTTTTATTTATACGTCACCAAAAACATGTCTTAAAGGTTTCAACTAAATAGCATCCAAAACAGAAAAAATCATAAAGAAAGAACCTCTTATCTTCAAAATCACATAAAGAATAAAAGGTTCTATAAAACTATTTTCGTTATCCTTACTTTAGACTATTTCAATTTCCTTGCTTTGCAGAACGGATAAACAAAAGTGCTATTAGAGCACCAGCAAAAGCCACCATACCACCCCAAAAGAATGCTTGCTGATAGCCTTCATTGAGTGTCACTGCAGTCTCCCCTGTTACACTAGCTGTTGCAGCTGCTGCAATTGACACCATAACCGCTAAACCAACTGCAGATCCAACTTGATAGGTCGTATTATAAAGACCTGATGCAACACCTGAATCCTCTGATTTTGCTTCTGCCACAGCCGCTGTCGTTGCCGGAAGATAGGTAAGAGCATTTCCAAGTGCTGCCAATACCAGTGGGACAAATACATTGCTCCAATAATTCCCATCAATTGTATTGCCTGAAAATAAAAGCCCCGCAAGACCAAGTATGATAAAGCCAATCATCATTGTTATTTTCATACCCAATTTATTCATTACCCTTTCAGCTAAAGCAATCATGAATATTGCCATTAGAATCGGTGCAGGTAACATTCCCATCGCAGCCTTAAATGGTTCAAATTCCAATACTTGCTGCAAATATAAAATAAGGAAGTAAACCAAAGGAAACCATGATGCCGATAATAATATAAGAGCAATGTTCCCTGCTGCCAAATTAGGTGTCTTAAAGATGCTAAGCGGTACTAATGGCTCTTTTCTAAACACTTGAATAAGGATAAAGACGATGAATAGAGCAATACCTATTCCTAAAGGTAAAATAGTTGAAAGTGCTTGCCAGCCGTTATGTTCTACGTTAACGATACCGTAAACAAGAAGGACAAGAGCTGCTGTAACAGCAATTGCACCTGCATAATCAATTCGACCCGTTTTTGGCATGTATTTTTGTAGAAGCTTTGGAGCTAATAGTAAAACGATAATACTGACAGGAACATAAAATAGTAATGTTGCCCGCCAACTAAATAACTGTGTTAAAACACCGCCAAGAACGATACCAAGTGCACCGCCTGCTGCACCAGAAAGCCCCCAAACAGCAAGTGCCTTCCCCATTTCTTTCTTATTAGCAGAAAATAAAATCATAACTATTGATAGTGCTGATGGTGCAATTAAGGCTGAACCAACCCCCTGGAAAGCTCTCCCTATATTCATTGACATTTCATTCCAAGCTAATCCAGCGAATAAAGATGAAATAGTTAAGATTGAAACTCCCCACATAAATATTCGACGGTGACCTAACAAGTCAGAAAGTTTTCCTCCTAACAGTAGTAATCCCCCAAACACAATCAGAAAGGCGTTCATAACCCATTGTAAGTTTGACTCTGTATATCCAAGTGCCCCTTTTATAGAAGGTAAGGCAACTTGAACAACAGCGGAATCCATGATCACAATAAAATTCGCAAATCCCAATAAAGCTAATGCTTTCCAACGCTTCGGATCGGGTTGTGTAATAGACTGTGAATGTGCTGACAATTTTCAATTCCCTCCATTTATTAAATTTATTTTAGAATTAACTTATTAATTGATCTTTTCCTATCCTTTTTAAAAATTTATAAAAAGTTTCGCGCTTTTTACCGTTTTGTGAATAGAAATTGATGATCTTTTCTACTGAATCATACAATTCTTCTGGTGTAAGACTGTCCATCAACAAGGAACCAACCTCAGCATCTTTCCCTTTTGCTTTGCCTCCAACATATAAATTGTAATGATCTTTCATTTTCATGATCCCTATATCACTTAGCATAGGCTCACCGCAACCAATGGGGCATCCTGTGTAAGCAACTTTCAGGGTAAATGGGACGGCTTTCCCGGCAATACGGCGATTTAGCTCTTTTGCAACAGGCATTCCTTCCTCTTCTTCCCCTTTGCAAAAATTACAGATTCGCAAGCTCTTTACAAAGTTTCCAACTGGATAGCAAGCTAATCCAACACTCTCAAACTCTTCTATTATTTCGTCTTTTTGGTCTTCTGGAATTTCTAGATAGAGTTGTTGGAATGTTGTTAACTCAAGTTCCTCATCTTCATTCAAATATTTTGATATCACCAAAAGTTGCTTTGCGTTTAGTTTTGCTCCAAAACCTATTCCACCATTTATGGCGATCTTCATTTTTTTCACCATGACTATCTCCCTCTTTTAAATTTATAAAGGATTAACAATTGTAATATACGTTACCTACGGAGGGTATATAAAGTAATATGAATATCCTGCTTATCATACATCAACAGGATATTCATACTTTTCATTTATTTTTTAACTTCTATAACAAATGGATAGACATGAACCTGTTCTCCGAACTTGAACTCTGCCCATAGCTTATATATTCCCGGTTTATCAAACTGTGTTTCAAATACAGTCTTATCATCTGCTACAGGGTGAACATGGATATATTTTTCACCCTCTTCATCCAAGACGACAACATGGCCTAATGCGCCTAGATGCGGCTCAGGTGTTGCATCCTTCACATCAAAATTAAGTATTATCTCTTTGTTGACTTCAAGGGAATCAGTTATTAATTCAACTGTTTGACCATTGATCGTCTTCGTAAATTCAGTATCTGCTGCAAGATCGTTCTCAACGTGTTTATGATTCGCTTCACCCACATGGAATTCAATAGGCTTTACTGAATATTGGAGACCTTTTGGTTTAATGTCAACGAACGCTTTATAAGATTGACCTGATAAACTTACCTTCTGTTTATAGATTCCATCCCCTGTTTTCTCAGGATGTAAATGATGGTACTCTTTTAAGTCTGAACTCACCACAATAAAATGCATGTATTTTTCATGGGAAACTTCCAGTTCCGGAACATTGTTATTTATATCTTTTAACTCAATAGTGATTTCTCCGTTAGCGTAAGACACCTTAGGGGTAACCTCGCTAGTTGTGTTTTTACTATGATTTTCGTGTGCGTGATGACTATTTTGATGATCCATGTTTTCTTCCTCCTGTTCAGTAGTCGGATGGGTATTATGTTCATCTGTATCAGGATTCATACTTGCGTACACATTGAAACCTATGATGACTATCCCAAGATAAACGATCGCCGAAATGGTCCAAATCAATATACTTTTTTTCAAACTAGGCACCCTCCTTTCTACTTTTGAGCCTTTAACTTAACTCTTTGAAGCCTTAAGGCGTTAAGAACAACAGATACAGAACTGAATGCCATTGCTGCTCCGGCTAACCATGGAGCTAAGAAACCAACTGCAGCGATTGGAACACCTAAACTGTTATAGGCAAGCGCCCAGAAAAGATTTTGCTTAATATTAGTAATTGTCTTCTTACTCATATAAATAGCGTCTGCAATACTTGATAAATCCCCGCGAATAAGCGTGATATCAGCTGCTTCCATTGCCACATCGGTACCTGTACCAATTGCCATTCCAATGTCAGCCGTTGCTAATGCAGGAGCATCGTTTATTCCGTCTCCTACCATGGCAACTTTCTTACCAGCCTGTTGAAGCTTTTTCACTTCTTCTGCCTTGCCTTCTGGTAACACTTCTGCGATGACTTTCTTAATTCCAACTTGTTTTGCAATTGCTTGCGCTGTTTGAGTGTTATCCCCTGTAATCATCACTACATCTAAGCCCATCTTATGCAAGCGGGCAATAGCTTCTTTAGATGTATCTTTAATCGTATCTGAAACAGCAACAATACCTGCATAGTGCCCATCAATGGCTACCAGCATTGCTGTTTTCCCTTGCTTCTCTAAATTCTCCATTTTGACTAATTCATTTTGTACATCGATATTATGTTTCGCCATCAGTTTTCGTGTACCGATAAATAGTTCCTTACCTTGTACCGTTGCTTGAATCCCAAAACCAGGAATGGCTTCAAAGTTCTCAGCTGACTCTAGAGAAATATCCCTATCCTTGATCCCTTCAACGATTGCTTCGGCAAGTGGGTGTTCGGAGTTTCTCTCAGACGTACCAACAAGCATAAGAAATTCTGTTTCATCGATACCTTCAGCTAAAATGACGTCAGTTAAAGACGGTTTCCCATTTGTAACGGTACCTGTTTTATCAAGAATAACCGTGTCTAATCGATGAGTTGTTTCAAGGTGCTCTCCACCTTTAAATAAAATCCCAAATTCAGCTGCACGACCTGAACCTGCCATAATGGAAGTTGGTGTAGCAAGACCTAGTGCACATGGACATGCGATGACTAGTACGGCAATGAACTTTTCAAGTGCTTCCGCAAACTCCCCAGGACTAACAGCAAAATACCAGATAAGGAAGGTTATAATCGCTATTCCAACTACAATTGGTACGAATATACCTGAAATCACGTCAGCTAAACGTTGGATCGGCGCTTTAGAACCTTGGGCTTCTTCAACTACTTTAATAATTTGAGCTAAAGCCGTATCTTTCCCTACTTTTGTTGCTTTAATTTTTAGAAAGCCATTTTTATTGATCGTTGAACCAATGACATGGTCTCCTACCTTTTTATCGACTGGAATACTTTCACCGGTAAGCATTGATTCATCAAGCGCTGATTGTCCTTCAACTATCTCACCGTCAACCGGTACTTTTTCACCTGGTTTAACGTAGACGATATCGCCTCCTAATACATCTTCAATTGGAATAATCATTTCTTGACCATCACGCATGACCGTCGCGTTTTTCGCTTGTAGACCCATTAATTTCTTAATCGCTTCTGATGATCGACCCTTTGCTTTCGCTTCAAATAATTTACCTAAGATAATTAAGGTGATAAGAACAGCACTTGTTTCATAATAGAGCTCAACCATATGAGCGTTAGAACCAATAGACATAATACTCAAATACAAACTATAGAAATATGCAGCAGATGTACCTAATGCAACGAGTACATCCATGTTTGCACTCTTATTTCTTAATGCCTTATAAGCCCCAATGTAGAATTGTCTCCCTACGATAAATTGAACAGGCGTAGCAAGTGCGAGCTGTACCCAGGGATTCATAAACATATCAGGTAACCAAATAAAGCGAGTGAATTCAAAATGACTGACCATGGCCCATAACAACGGAAATGATAAAATAAGTGAAAAGATAAACTTTCCTTGTTGTTTTTCAATCTCTTTTTGGCGATGGTCGACTTGTTCCCCTGCTTTTTCTTGCTTTTGTTCAAGCGAATATCCTAATTTTTTGATTGCCTCTTTCATATCAGAAGTGGATATTTGTTCAGGGTTAAATTCAACCTGAGCTGATTCTAATGCGAAATTTACCGTTGCTTGATCAACTCCATCTAATTTGTTAAGCCGTTTTTCAATTTTATTTGCACAGGCTGCACACGTCATTCCGGTAATATCAAACTCTGTTTTCTCGCTTACAACGTTATAACCTAAGGATTGGACCCTCTCTTTGAATTTTACTATGTCCGTTTTTTCAGGATCATATTTGATATTGGTTTTCTCAAGGGCAAAGTTTACATTCGCATCTTCGACACCTTCAATTTTCTTAAGTCCTTTCTCAATCCTTGTTGCACAAGCCGCACATGTCATCCCTTGGATTTGCATCGTTGTTTCCTTTTTACTCATGTTTTCTCACTCCTTCACTATATACTGACAGGGGGTATAAAGTTTTGTAAAAAATAATTGTGCCGACTACCAGCACAATTACTTTTGTGTGTTTTTATAAAACCTTAATTTTCTACATCGTACCCTTGGTCTTCAATTACATCTGTAATTTCTTTCAAACTAACGATGTTTGAATCGAATGATACGTCAACTTTTCCTGTATCAAGATGTACCTTAACCGCTTCAACACCTTTTAACTCTCCTACATTTCCTTCTATAGAATTAACACAATGTCCACAAGACATACCCTGTACATTTAATGTCACTTGTTGCATAAATAATTCCTCCTTGAATTTTTATATTACAATACCCTAGTATGGTACCGAATTAACATTTTTTATCAATCGGCTCTTTATCTCAACCGATCACTCTTAAAAATTTTTCAAAATACTGCTTGAGTTACTGAATTTGATGTAATCATTACTTAAGTTTTCTTCAAGATTACATTTTTTATTCCTTTAAATATATTTTATGTGCTAGTCAGTCTCACCTTCTTTTTTGTGTTCATTTTACATTAAAAGCTATCTTAGATCTTCCAATCAAGAAACATCTGATCGCTATTCACAAGTTGAATTTACTATACCCCCGAAAGGTAGTCAACTAATAAAAAGAAAATACCAGCCACCATAAGATACTGATATTTAGGCTATTGAGACTTAGAGAAGCGTTTAAACACTTCCATTAATTCCTGAATCGCCTCTTCTCCATTTCCATCCTTAATCGCGTCAGATACACAATGGTGTGTATGCTTTTCCAATAATTGAAGGCCGACTTTATTCATGGCTGCGTTAATAGCCGAAATTTGGGTGAGAATATCTACACAATACCTCTCGTTTTCAATCATATTTTGAATTCCTCGAACTTGGCCTTCGATTCTTTTTAAGCGGGTAATTAATTGATCTTTATCTTTTGTTGAGCGATGTGTCACTTTTACCTCTTCAGAATTAGTCATACTATTCCCTCCCTCTTTTTCTAATATTATATAATTTTTTAATATACTTAACTGGGGTATGTTATTATTGTATCATATAATAAAGAAGAAAGGAAAATTCAGAAACAAAAAATGGACCAAAGATAACGAACATAATATATCCATTTATACCCTTCCCGTTTTAGTTATTTATCCTCTAGAAAGTAATTACCGGGTATACATCTCGTAAATCTGTTCTAACTTTTCGTTTAATCGATCAAAACGAACAAACCGATCCTTTCGTAAATATTCCTTTTGATCTACCATAAAAAGCATAATAGGGAGCAGTTAAAATTAAAAATTTCCCTGCTACCTCTTCTACCTTACTAGCATCAATGTGCCCCAAGTAGATATGTGGGTAATGATCCAGCAGTTCCCTTAGCTTAGGTAATATAGCGTGACAAGTACTACACTCTGGTGTAGATACGTACAAGAAGCTCAATTCATGATTTTCAAGAAACTCTTCAACCATCTTAAGCGTAGTTAAATCATTTACCTTTTTCATATTAATTCTCCTTTGAAGGTCCTATGAATCAGCCAAATTACCTTCTAGGTTCTACCTTCAATTACAATTAGATACAATAACAGCGGACATGAAATATTGCTGCCGTCAGTCAATTCTTTAGCGCTGACCGGACAAGCAGAACCGTGTAAGGACTACTGTTCGATCTTTCCCTAGCAACTTCAATGGTTTCCGGATCAACTGGAATTTGCCCGGAAAAATAAAAAGTCTCCTGCTTGAATGATTTAGGAATAAGGTCCAATCGCTATAGTTGACCTTTCTGAATAAATCGTTGTTCTAACCATCATATTCACTCTTTATAGGCTGTCATAGGCATTTAAAGCATTCACACTGTGCGCCAGTGCAGAACCTGCTTTTAAAGCCGTCGCTACAAAAATAGCTTCTGCCAGCTCTTCCAAAGTAACACCCAGTTTTTTCGCGCACTTTGTATGAATCTCAATGCAATAGGCACAGCCTGTAACATGAGCTATAGCAACGGCAATTAACTCTTTTTCTTTTTCGCTGATTAACCCCGGTTTCATCGCTTCCTGTTCAAATTTGTTGAAAGCACTAAAGGCTTCAGGACTTAATTCCCTAAATTCTTTAAACCGCTCCAAATTAGATCGCTGATAAAGCTCCTCCCCTCCCATTTCATCAAAAGCGTTTAAAGCATTCAATCCATGGGCCATAGCAGAACCAGCCTTTAACGCCGTTGCCACCATGACAGCCTCCATAATTTCTTCTTTTGAAGCTTCTAATTTTCTCGTACGTGACACATGATCATTAATACAATACGGACATCCTGTGACATGAGCAACCGCTACTGCAATCAGTTCCTTCGTTTTCTTCGTGATCATCCCTTCTGCCATTGCCTGTCGGTCAAATGCGAGAAAGGCTTTAAACGCATCAGGTGCAAGCTTCCCTATCTCTGGTATTCTACGAAAATAAGATTTTTGATATAAACTTTCATTTGTCATTGAAAAAACCTCCATTGAATCTGCTAATTTTTTATAAAGTAACGCCACCGCCCTACCCTATACAAAGTTAATGGGAATTTCGATTAGATTACATTGGACCATATCAAGATGAATTTTGACGGATTCAACGCCATTTAATATACCTATATTAAAATTAATACAATGTCCACAAGCATCCCTTGTACATTAAGCTTTATTTGTTGCATAAAATAATTCCCAGTCATCTTTACTCACTAAATTTACTATACCCATGTATGGTATTTATAATAACTTTTAAATTTATTTTTTGATTTTAGAAACTCTTTCTTTTTATCAGGATCATCTTGTTTAAATCGTTCAATTACGCAAGTGTTAATATGACTCTCTAATAAAACTATAGAAACAGAATCTAATGCTGCTTGAGCTACTGAGATTTAATATTGTTTATTTTCTTTAATTTGACTCTCTCCCTGTTCATCCTTTTAATGAGCTTATCTTGTAGGTCACTAGGATAGTTTCACGTTCTTTTTCTTGTGTGCACAACATGTTTGTCAAGAAAGCATCATCAAGTCTTCCAATCATGCATCCCCCTTTCAATGACCATCTGAAATATTGGCTTGTTAATCACAAAACAAACTTACCATACCCCTGATAGGTATGTCAACATATAAAAATATATGACCAGCTTGTATGTAAAAACATCTTGAAATAAATTGAACCATTGTTCACAGCAGCCCAATTGACAATGGAGAAGGTTTTAAGAAGTCTTACTTCGGAAGATGTTGTGAAGGATATTTCTACTAAAGAAGATATCTGTTAAAAAAAGGCATTCCAAAAGAATGTCTTTTCTCTTTGTTCTTCAAACCTTTCCATTACTTTAAGTACATAACTTCAAATTCCCATTTAAAATGTAAGGAATAATCAATAAACCAAGTGCTGCAATGCAAAGACAAACTATAAAAGTAATTAGAGCATTATTAAATGGGGATAAAAAATAAAGAGGTTACTATATAATCTTGAAGGAAAAGTAATTTTATGTTTGGAACTACAATTTACAAACTGAATACTACTATAAAGCAAGTTTGATTCAAATATTTTATCCATTTAAATCGAATATTACACTTTTTGCAATATGGAAAATTATCACATCTCCATTGTATACAATTTTAACACAATAAGACTTAATACCTCTATAAAAGGGGAATTTTGTTATTATACTACTTAAACTAAACTACCCCTTTAGTTCAATAAAAAATGCGATACCTCTTTATCGAAGTATCGCACCCGTTAGTTTAAGTATAATTTTTCACAATAAAGCTAATTGCTAATTAAAACGTAAAAATAGATAATTCTCATTCTCTCTACTTACATTATACCATTACTTACAGGTTATTTTATAGACTACTCTTTTATATATTTCCATACTATACTTTTATTGAAATACACAAATCTAAAAATCAAAGGAGTGTGTCAGAATGAACAAAACAGATGTCCTTGATAATGGTCCTTTTTTTCATGGTACTAAAGCAGAACTAAAAATTGGAGATTTATTAGAACCTCAACACTTATCAAATTACCAAGATAAAAAATCGAACTATATATATTTTACTGCGACATTAAATGCTGCTAAATGGGGTGCTGAATTAGCAAGGTCTAATTCAAAAGAACGAATATATATTGTAGAACCATTAGGTGAGTTTGAAAATGATCCGAACGTGACGGACAAGAGATTTCCCGGAAACCCTACCCGTTCATATCGCTCTAAATTTCCTTTGAAAATAGTAGCTGAATTAGGCTCATGGGAAAGACATTCTGACGAAGAAATAAATCAAATGCTTACATCCTTAAAAAAGTTAAGTGAACAAGGAAAATATGTAATATACGATTAATCCAAAATATCTATAAGGTAATGATTTAAGAACTAAAAATCAATTTCCTTTTGCACGCTGTTTGAAACCGTCAAACTTTCAAAATCTGGACAAATAAAATTGAAATTTCTCCCCCTCAATTCTTGTGGGGATCTTTTCAAAAAATGACCTGATTGTTAAATACAAGATAAACATCGATTTTCAACTAACATGCTCCTTTACTTTAAGTATATTACTTCACAATCCGACTCTAATTAACAGAAATATCCAAGTGTTAATCCATATACTTCTTAACTAGCCTGCATCTTTAGTGATAAGAACAAGGAGTTGTCGAAACAACTCCTTGTTAAGTTAAAGCACCCGTGAGCTAAAGAAGGATTACGTCTGATTGTAGGAATTTAAATCTTTCCAACCTTGAAAAGTGTTTCTGAAATTTATAGAGAAGGTATCATCTTTACTAAAAAGTAAAATCAATGAGGAGTCCCAAAAAACTAGTTCAACAATTGCCTTTGGATGTTGGATTTTTGGATTATCAACCCAAAAATTTGGGTTTCCATCAGCATATGGTTCCACTTTAATCTCATTTAAATCAATTGTCTCGTTCTTTTCAAATGCTGAAAATACACCCCAAATAAAATAAACCTCTTTATTATTGGCAAGTTGCATTAGCTTATCGCCTGTAATCAAGTAATTATTAAGACGAGCATCACTATCTTTGAATTCTCGATAATCTTCAAAATAATCAAGGTAATTTTCAGGGTAAGTCCAATCAAGGTCAGTTAGTAGCCAATTATATTTTTGTTCAAGTCCATTGAATGAGTTTAATATTTCTTTCAACTCTAAAAAATCATCTAAAATGGTGTTCATTTCTTCCCACCTTTCAATTATGAAATATAGAAGGAGTTGCTTTAGCAACCCCTATATTTTAAATAACCTTTTATTATCATTTTTACAGTTTCTTTTCCAATTCCAGAGCCTGCTCCGTTACTATATTTTTCGTTGGTGGCTCAGTTATTTACCCCTCTTTTTTAAGTAGTTGATAGAACACTTTCTAATACTAAATTTTCCTTTTCAATTTTGATTTTATTTCTTGCAGTAATAATTGTTTTTCTGCCTCTGATATACCATCAACAGAAAGCTTTCGAGATGCGACTATAACAATCCAGGGCTCTACTTGCTCATAGCTTATACCCGTTAACTTTGTGTACTCTTCCATAAATGCTTTAATGATTGCTTCTCTAGCTAAGTCGAAATTTTCAATTATTTGGCGTGGAGTATCTGGTGGTAGAATGGCATATTTCATCATGATTATGTATTCTGCGATGTCTGTTTCCGGATTTCCTATTGTGGCATTCATCCAATCGATCATAACAAGCTTTCCATTATGTATAAGTATGTTATTTGGATTAGGATCACCATGGCAAAGGTAACCACTTTGGGGTAAGCTGTCTAATAAATTAATTACATAATTCTTTTCCATTTCGTTCAAATAATTAACACTTAATATGTGATTTTTCACGATTTCTCTTTGAGGAGGAACATGAATATTAGAGATATTATGAATTTCACTTAGAAGGCGGGCAGTTAATTGTATGTCACGCATATCTAAAGTTTGAGCAGATTCTGACTGTTCTATTAGATTTTTGAATAAGCGTTCTTTTAGAGTTTCTCCGTAAATTCTCTCTAAAACGATTCCCGAACGATTATGTACCTCCACTATTTCAAATGGCTGAGGAACAGATAAATTCATCTCCCACACAGCAAGGGTTTTCTCATATTCGATTTGAATTGCTTTAAATGTTGTATTTGATTTTGCTAATTTAATTATTTTGTTATCGCTCCCCCACTCAAATATTTCTGAGCAACTTCCTTCACCTATTTTCCGACCAATTCTCATGAATTACCTCCTCGTTAAAATATAAAAATCATAAACAATTAATTTAATTCGAGAAGGCTTTTCTTCATTCCTTCTATCTATAAAACAGCTTTCTTATTCAATCAAAGATACGCATTAAAACGTTTGAGTTGTTTTTTCCTTCTTCTTTCTCTTCTTCCTTTTGCCATATAAGGCTTGCTTCAGCAAATCTGCTCCGTCTTTTTTTATAAACGGAATGGTTGCAATTCCTAATACGACGAAATAAATCAACGCAGCCGTAATACAAGTTGAAGTAATTTTCGTGAATTGGAATAGATTCGGAGTATCGGTAACATGGCAAATGAATTCCGAGATAAGGATGGTCAAGGCAAATGCCACTAAAGTGAAAAAACTCGATTTTATACGTTTCCCTTCATTTTCAAACTTTTGGACACGAAAAATCATCGACCAGAATAAAGTTGTCCATAAATAATACAGAACAACAAGCAAAAACCAAAAAAACCATAAAAATCCATAGATTACCCACAGCATGTCTTCATCTCCCTTCTGTTATAGATGATTTTGCTGGCAGGAGTAGTTTAAATTACTTCTCAATTCCCACTGTTAATAGGAAATTTCCTGTGCAATATACATCATATTAAAAATACAAAAAATATGCTAAAGCATGTTATAAAAATACTTATTTATAACTTTATACTATTTTCTTTCCACTCTTCTTCTAAAATAGCGTAATAATACTCATCCCACCATTCATTTCCCATTGGAATACATTTTTTAAAATAGCCTTCCCTTCTCATTCCAATCTTCTCCATCACTCGATAAGATGGGATATTCTCTGGCTGACATGTTGCGATAATTCGATGTACCTTCATTTTTTCAAAACCATATTTCAAAATCGCATATGCTGCTTCAGAAGCATACCCTCTATTGTAATACTTTGGGTTAAACACCCACCCAATCTCATACGTATGCTCACCAAAATACTTAAAAAATGCAATGTGTCCAATCACAATATTCTCATCTAGTAATACAACAGCAAATTTCTCTGCCTTCTCACCACTATTTTTATGTATAAACTCTTTAACATCTTCTTTAGTAAAAACACCTTCTGGTATATATTTCATCACATTACCATCAGAAGTATATTCATAGACAGCTTGCCAATCGTTCAATTCAAAATTACGTATCAATAACCTTTTTGTATTTATCTGCATTACATATCCCCCAATAAAATGACTTAACCCATACTCCTTGTTTCGATAATAAGATAAAAATAACCTCTTAACCTTATCATCTCCTCTTCAATTTAATCACTTTAAGCACTATCCTTCACAACTTGCTTCGTTAAAAAACTAAAAAAGGCGATCACTATATAGAATCGCACTCTTTTAGATTCATTAAAATAGATTCTTAATGAAACGGATCAATATCCTTGGTATAAACATTAAGATGTTCCACACTATTTCAAATATAATTGAATCGCGAATTTCTAAAAGAATTTCTTTGAAAATGCCGCGACTGCTTTTCTCTTCTTTCACCTTCATCCTTTAACTCCTAACAACTCAATATTTCTATTATGAAACTATTTCAATTATCCTTTCGATTCAACAACAAGAGTTGTATGACACTAATGGTTTATTTATCTAATCTTCTTTTGTTTCATTATTCCTAATACAATCGGGATAAGGGCACTTAATATTGCGATTGGTAGAAACCATACCCCAAATCCATTTCCTATACCTAATGCAATTGAAATTGATTCAATTAAGATTAATGCAAAGATGATGAGACATATATTCTTTAATTGATTGACAAGTTTTCGGCTCATTAAGTAAAACTCTTTAGCATTCTCTTGATTTAACCGTTCAGGATAATTGTGTATTTCTGGGAATTTTTCAAACAATTGCATCATGAATGCAATGAATGCTCCTACTATGGGTAATATAAATAGTTCCATCTTTGAACCCCAACGATCTACCTCACCTAACGCATTGTAATGTGCCGGAACTTTGTCAGGTAGCTGATCCCAATTGTAGATTAAAAGGATGAACGAGCCTAAATAAAATGAATACCCGATGATATCCCAGATCCACTCACTCTTAGTTTTTACTATTTTTATTTTAGGTCTTTTCCAAGAATTTGCCATCCCCTTTACCCCCTTCCTTTTCCCTGCGAACAAACCCCAAATTTTTTCTATTCTTATACAAAAATAAATTTCTAAAACATCTTATATTTTATATACGATTGAAAAATAAATCTGTTTCGCGTTTTTTTGGAATAACCTACTCTATAGTCGAATAAGAAAAAACAATACCTCTAAAAAGGTATCTAAACCTATACTTAAAAAGCGGTATTTTCATCTATGCTCATTTTTACAAGCTTGTATATACGATAATATACAACAGTACCATTACTAGTCAGTTTTCCGCTCTCGTTACATTACTCTATTAACTATCTTCAACAATTACACAAAAATGACAATTTGGCTTAATAAACCAAATAATCACAAAAAAAGAACGGTCCCCTCACTTCCAAACCAGAAGTAAAAGAACCGTCCCTATCCAAGCTACCCTTTCATTCCAGTAATGGATATCCCTTCAATAATATGACGCTGTGCCACAATATAAACAACAAGCACAGGTATAACCGAGATAACCGTTCCAGCCATCATTAACGACCAGTCAGCCGTATAAAGTCCTTTAAAGGAATTCAAAAGTAACGGAACTGTAAAATTTTCAGGAGTATTCAAGTAAATTAACGGGTCAATAAAATTATTCCACGATTGCATAAATGTAAAGATACCAATTGCAGCTAAGGCTGGACGAATTAATGGGAGAATGATATTCCAATAGATTCTCACAAAGCCCGCCCCATCCATTATCGCCGCTTCTTCTAGCTCTTTCGGAATCCCCATGACAAATTGTCTCAATAGAAAGACAGCAAATGCATTAAACAGGGCACCTGGGACAATTAACGTTAAATGAGTATTTAACCAACCAAGATTATCCATGACCAAATATAACGGAATCATCGTCACTTGCTTCGGAATCATCATCGTCGCTAAAAATAAAATGAATAACACATTTGCCCCTTTAAAGTTAATCTTCGCAAAGGCATAGGCAGCCATTGACGCTGTTAGCAAGGTGAAGGCAACGATGATGGCTGTAATATAAAAGCTATTTAAGTAAGCTAAATCAAAGGGCATTGCCTGTAATGAGTTAGGGAAATTACTCCACACAAACGGGTCTGGAATCCATTTTGGCGGAATCACAAAGATTTGTGACATATCCTTTAATGAGCTAAGAATCGTCCAAATGAACGGGAAGATCATGATGAAAGCACTTATAACTAATAGGAAATGAAGAAGCACTTTTGATGCAATTCTTCCTCTTTTTACCGCTTTTTTGTTCATGACTTGTAGGCCTGGATTCACGTCTACTTTACTCTCCATAAAACACCCACCTTTTTTGCAATTTAAATTGTATGAGTGTAAGAATGAGGATGATGACGAATAAAATCATCGCAGCTGAGGCACTTTTCCCCATTGTAAAATCAACGAAGGCTTGATCATAAATGTGGAAAACAATCGTATAGCTTGCCTTTGCCGGTCCACCATTTGTCATAACAAATGCTTGGTCAAAGACTTGAAAGGATGAAATAATCGTCATAATCGTGACGAAAAAAGTAGTAGGTGTAAGCAACGGCAACGTAATATGTCTAAATTTTTGTAGCGCATTTGCCCCATCTATTTCGGCTGCTTCATAATAGCTCTTTGATATCCCTTGAAGGCCCGCCAGAAAAATAACCATGTTATAGCCTAGTCCCCACCAAATACTTAATAAGGCAATGGATGGGATGACCCACCTCGGATCAGTTAGCCAATGGGGCCCTGTAATCCCAACATAGGATAACAGCTCGTTTAATATCCCGAAATCACCGTTTAAAATCCACATAAAAATGACGCCAACAGATACAGAGCTTGTTACGACAGGCATAAAGAAAAAGACTCGATAAATTTCTTTCCCTTTCACCTTGTTGAGGGCAACAGCTAGAACTAAGGCGATGGCAATTCCGAGCGGTACGACTAAAACCATATAGTAAATTGTATTTACCATCGCTTTCCAAAAATCAGGGTTATTCATTTGTTCAATGTAATTCGTTATCCCAATAAATGTCGTACCTCCGAACCCACTCCATTCAGTAAAGCTCAAATAGAAAGCATATAGTAATGGAATGAGTGAAAAAAACAGAAGTCCGACTAATTGAGGAGTAATAAAAAGATACCCCCATAAATTGGCTTTGTTTCTAGCCATTTAACGATCACCCCTTATTAGAAAAATGACCAAGAAGAAGGTTCTCCTTGGCATATTTGACATTTAGTAGCTATTTATTGATATATTCATTCATGATATCGATTACCTTATCAATCGTCGTATCCGCATCCTGTTTTCCAAGGAACATTAAATCGATCGTTTCCGTTATTTCAGTAGTTAAGCCGGCAAATTGAGCATCACGAGCTAGGTTGGATCCGTGTGTAAACCCATTGTCTCGAGCTTCAAAAAAGTACTCCATATGTTTTTCATTGTCTTCGCCTATTGCGTTTTCGTCTGCTAAAGGTAGTGATGGTAGTGCATTTCCACCGACACCTGTTCGTACTTCTTGCCCAGCTTTGCTCACATAATAGGATGCGAACTTCATTGCCTCTTCAACATGCTCGCTTTTCTTATTTACCGAAACATATGCTACTGGTATCCCTACTGTTTCTTGTTTTTCTTCTGTGTTGCTTGGGAAATAAATATAATCGTAATCGAGACTAGCGTTTTGGTCGAACTGTGGCGTAAACCAGCGGCCACCTGCTACCATACCGACTTGATTGGACATAAACATTGCGTCTACGCCTTGACCCTGTGGCAATGAGCCTGCATAAACGGCATTTCCGTTTGCAACTAAATCATGTAAAAAGTGAAAGGCTTCTTTCGCTTTATCGTTTTCTTGAAAAACAAGGTTGCCTTCTTCGTCAAAGATTTGCCCTCCATTTGACCAAACCCAGCTATACCAGTGGGCCCACCAGTTTTCCATGACTAAGCCTTCCTTGCCTGATTCCTTAATTTTGTTTGTAACCTCTAAAAATGTATCCCAGTTCCAATTTCCTTCATCATAGTATTCTTGTGGGGTTTTCAGACCAGCCTCTTTAAAAACGGTCTTATTATAGTAAATCACCATTGGGTTAGCATCTGGGGCTACACCATAGGTTTTTCCGTCCAGTCTAGCTGGGCCAAACAAGCCTTCAGGAAACTCACTTAACTCGACATAGCTTTCTTCACTAGCAAAAAAGTCATCTAATGGTTGAACAACGTCTGCCTCAATCAATTGCGGCATCGTTGGCTCATGGGCATAAAATACATCTGGTCCCTTGCTTCCTTGTAGGGAGGTCATCAGCTTTTGGTCATACTGTTCACTTGCAACAGGGACAAGCTTCACTTTAATATCAGGGTTTTCTTTCATAAATCCATCAATTGCTTTCTGGTAAACCTTTAATTCCGCTGGATTCCCCCATGCCTGCATCGTTAATTCAACAGTCTTGCTGTTACTATTCCCTTTGCCACTACCTGAAGAACCATTGTTGCTGCAGCCGACAATAAGAAATAAAGCTAAAAGTAACAAAAATCCACTTTTTATTAGTTGCTTTCTTTTCATATGCTTACCCCCATTTGATATCGGTCATGAGATGCTCATAAAGTCGAGTTAAATTTTAGCTGGCCTTTCCTTTGCTTTATCAGCCTCTCCTGCGTTTTTGTTTGCCGCCTCTCTGTCCTTCTCCATTTCTTCAACTGTTTTCACTTTCAGCCTTGCAGCTCCGCGATAATCCTTTGTTGGCAGAAGCTCACCTGAATTAAGCCGCACTTTTGCTTCAGCTATGGCCTCCGTATATTGCGGGAGCCATTCCTCTAATCCGACTAATAATTCATCAACCATCTGCCAGATTTCCTTTGGATTACACACGGCACCGACAAGTGGATCCATCATCATCGCTTGCCGTAAAAGGTTGTCATCGCCAGTTACTGCCGCTTCCACCGCTAAGCGTTGAACGGAAATACTAACGTTACAAACCGCTGCACATCCAAGTGGTAGGTCACCAACTACAGGCATATTTATCCCATTGCGATCGACATAGCCAGGTGCTTCAATAATCGCGTCGTTTGGAAGATTTGTAATCACACCATTGTTGACGACGTTAAAATGTCCTCGGTAAACTCTTCCTGTTTCAAGCCCTTCCAAAATATAGGATCCGTGCTCTTCACTTCGATTCTTTTGGCTATATTCTAGAGCCGGGTCCTTTAACCAATTCGGAAAATCGGTTTTAAACCAGTTACGACCTTCTGTACAAACCCGTAAATAACCACCAGTCTCTCCATTAATCCAAGTGCCAAGGTCAATCCAATCCTTTATTTCCTCTGGTCGTTTTCGATACCAAGGAACATACTCACTTAGATGTCCATTTGACTCTGTACTGTAATACCCAAACCTGCGTAGCATATCGATTCTTACTTTTTCGGTTTTGCTGTATTCTGGGTGGTTTTCAAAAGCAGACAATAACTCACTAGTCATATCCTTACCTTTATAGCCAACCTTGATATACCAGGTTTGATGGTTAATCCCAGCACAAATAATATCGATTTCTTCCTTTTCTTTCCCAAGTACATTCGCAATTTGTCGATGGCCACCTTGCACTCCGTGACATAGCCCGATTGTTCGTACACCACCATATTTGTTACAAGCCCACGTTAGCATCACCATTGGATTTGCATAGTTTAATAGAAGACAATCCTCTTCTGCTACCGCTTTAATATCGTTGCAAATTTCTAACATAGCTGCGATCCCACGTTGACCGTACATGATGCCGCCAGCACTTAACGTATCCCCAACACATTGGTCGACTCCATATTTCAAGGGGATTTCAATATCCTTCGCAAATGCCGTTAATCCACCGATGCGAACGACATTAAAAATATACCTCGCACCAATTAATGCCTCTTTGCGGTTTGTCGTCGAATGAATCTTTATCGTTAATCCATTTTCATCAATGTCACGCTGACAAAGCTGTGTCACCATGTCGAGGTTCTCTTGACTGATGTCAGTAAATGCTACCTCAATGTCTCTAAACTCTGGCACAGAGAGCAAATCTCGTAATAAACCCCTCGTAAATCCTATACTTCCAGCACCAATGAATGTAACCTTGAATGTCATTTTGTCCCTCCTTTTCGTTACCTTCATGTTAGCACCACTCACCTTGTAAGCGCTTTTAAAAATCTAATGTCTTCTATAGACTTTTGTGCACAATTCTAACTTCTTCTTTTGTTAGTGAATGACACTAGCCTTTCGAAATTCTGTCGGTGTAATCCCCGTGTACTTTTTGAAGACTTTACTAAAATATTGACTGCTATTTATACCTATAAAGCTAGAAACCTCTGTGATCGGGATATCTGTTTGGGTAATAAGCATTTTCGCTTTCTCGATGCGAATTCTTGTTAGGTATTCAATGATCGTACAGCCCATTGACTCCTTAAAGATACGATGGAGGTAATTAGGATGTAGATGAGTAATCGCAGATAAGTGGTCTATTTTTATCTCATAATCATAATTTTCATGAAGATACTCAATCACCTTTTTTACATATTGATCTGTTTGCTGACTTGACTGCTGTTTGATTTTCACTACGTTTCTAGCAATAAGCAAAAGCAGCTGTGCAATTAGAAGATGTACCATTAAATAATTGTCCTTCACATCATTCAATCGATTATCCAGCTCAAACACTAGCGTTCTTAATGAATGGAAAACACCATTGCTATCTTTTAATAAATGGTAGGCTTGTTCATATTTAAGCAATTCATATAGCTCATCACTTTCTTTCGCAAGCTCACAAAGAGAAGGAAATGTACGATGACTTTCTGTTAATGCGAATTCTAGGTTTAACATTCTGCAAGGCTTATCTTTTTCAACGACCAACCGATGTGGTACGTAACTATCAATTAAAATGAACTGATTCTTCTTCATCTTGAAGCCTTCCTGTTTCACTTCAACCGTACATTCACCTGATATCACATACATAATTTCAATCGCAACATGTGTGTGAAACGGCATATAAAATCCATCCCATTCCTTGAAGTAATAAGCTGTTACCTTTGGATGTAAGCTGTTCATTTCGTTCACATGATATAAACTACCTGACTTCATCATTTCCGCACCCTTCCTATATCAATATTTTATGATTAAAGAAGCTAGACACTAGTAAGTCTATTAAACATACTAGTTTGTCATAAATCTATTCAAACTTTTAATCTCTTATTACGACGATGCGAAAACAGAAGGGATGGTTCTCTCGCTTTTAAAATTGTAGCGAAAGAACCATCCCTATGCTTGTGTCAGACTTGTTATATCACAATGTTTAATTGAAAATCTCTTTAAAAAATCCATCGCTTTTTGAGTTACTACTAGCTCACCCTTAGATGAGAGGCAAAAATGATGACCTGACCAATGATTGAAGTTCTCACCCTCTACTTCAATTGTGCCAAGTGGGATAAATCTAGTAAAAGAAGGTAGTTCTTTATTAGGATACAATTCATACCATTCATCGGACATTGTAACCAAACATTTCTCTAATTTAAAATCTGTAAATTCGCTCTTTTTTAATTCATATTCTAGATAGCTTGAAACGATAAAGGCTGGTGTTGACTCTATAAGATCATCACCAAGCCACCCTTCAAACTCATAATGCAAGTACTTTTACTTTCGCTGATATACCCTCTTTTCCTACATTTTCTTCTGTTCCATAAATCGTTTGTTCACCATGACCACCAGATACTTCTGGCTCTAAAAAATATAAGATCATTCGTTATCAACCTTCCAAAACAGCAGAAACGGTTCTCTCTCCCAAAAAGGAATGAAAAGAACCGCCCTACCTTTACTCTTTTGGATTTATCACAATCTCTACTCGACGGTTTTTCGCTTTCCCTTCCTCCGAGTCATTTAAAGCGATCGGCCTTTTTTCCCCATATCCTGTAGTACTTATCTTAATATGGTCAACCTTGCCACTTTGCTGTAAATAGGCTTCGACTGATTTTGCTCTTTTTTCTGATAATGTTAGATTATATTGGTCATCACCTGTATTATCGGTATGTCCATTTATTTGAATCTCTGTATTTGCCTTCAATGCTTCTAATGACTGAATAAGCTCATTCAATGTTTTTTGGGCATCTGGCTTCAATTCACTTTGATCGTGATCAAATAAAATGTCATCAGGCAATTGAATTTTTGTTTCTTCTCCATCAGTGGTAATGCTTGTCTTTTCCGGAGCTTTAACGGTTGGCGGCTTTGGATGAAGGACGACTTCGATCATCTTCCCATTTCCATCCTCCTCATTTGGAATCACCTGCTCACCATTCATTTTTTCGAAATGCTCCCCATACGTTTGTTTCATTTTCGTTTTAAGCATATGCCCATTGTTCGGTTTTGATGAAATCATGATATAGCCATTTTCTGTGATGCTATCATAAGGAATCTGTAATGAAAACGTCCCATCACTCACGACATTTGCCGTTGAACTGACCCAATTTTGTGCAACAGCTACATCCTCGGATGAGTAATAGGTAGCTGTCAATTCAGTTCCCTCTAATAGGTTTGATTTCCCTTTTACATAGAAGTAATAATGGTCATTTTTTAATTCTGTTTCAATCCAAACCTTCGGGCTTCCGTAATCCTCTGGAGGCTTTTCCCTTTTTGGTGTTTCAATTGGATACTCGGTTTGTTTTCCACTAGGCAAGACAAGAATGGAAGAATAAATCTTTTGATATTCCTCAGCACCTATTTCATACTTATAAACAAAAGGACCTTTCAAGTTCTCCCCATGCTCACCATAAACAGACACAATCTCATCTGCCTGCCCTGTTCCTCCAAGAAGGGCTTGGATCGTTACAAAAATATATCCATAGTTTTTTAAATCTGTCGGTATTTCATATGTAAAATCCCCATTCTTATCGACAATAGCTTCCTTATCACAAACAAGACAAATTGGATTCCGTACAGAGAATGGCCGATCAAGCCAATCAACTTCTACTTTTGTCCCTTCCATTAAATTACTTTTTCCTTTAACAATAATCTTCCCATTTTCGTTTACGACTTCTCCGCTTAATTGGATATTCGTCGGATCCGTTTCATCCTCTTTCTTTTTCGATTCCTCTTTTGGTTGTTCATCTGCTTCATTTGTATCCTTAACAGCTGTACGACTATTTTCCTGATTCCCCTGACATCCGAATAAGAAAAAGATTGTCGCAAACATAAGGACCAACCAACTACTCTTTTTTCCCATATTGCCCTCCTAAATTTGCCATTCTTTCTTTAAATTAAATGATTATTCACAATTAGGAAATAGGTGGATAGTACTAGGATAGAAAATAAACGATTTGCTCGGGTTTCAAAAAAGGAAGCAAGCGAACTGTCCCCGTATTATGAATAAAGCTCCCAACAAAACAGCTTCAAGCCCCTAAAAAACTACAAATAAAAGAAACGTTTTTTTGAAAAAAGATTGATCAAAATAACGTTTTTTTGATTACATATCTATTTTTTAAATTAAGTTTGCTCATTTTTTATTGAACTAAATAGCCCTACCATTGAATAATCGAATCACCTTATACATTTTCAACCGTAACCCTCTTCATTAATCGCTTTAATTTTTTTTCTGTATCTGTTTCCTCTACTGGTGTATAGATGCTGCACCGTAAATCCATATCACCTTGAACTTGAAGAGAAGTTAAATTAAACAACATTTTCCCTGCTCTAGAATGTCTGAATTCAATGATCATTTCTGGAGCCTTACTTACTTGACTTTCTTGCCATAAATCCTGAAATTCTGGATGTGAATGACTCATCTCCTTAATAAATTGGTTGTACCATTCATCACCTAAATAGTGTCCATAATAGGTTCGGAAAATAGCAAGAAAACCCTTCGCAAAATGTTCCCAATTGACGGCCAATGCTTTTAATTCTTTTCTCGAGAACACTAAACGAATCAAGTTTCTTTCGTCATTTGGGATTTGTTCAAAATCTAAAAAAACATGTGCAGCTGCCAAATTCCAGCCCACTATATGGCAATGTCGATCCGTAATGATAGTCGGACAATATGTTAATTCGGTTAGTATCCGCTTTAAAGAAGGGCTTAGCTCTGATTGATTCTTTACTTGATTTGTAATTTCAGATTTTGTCTCTAATGCCAGATCATATAAGTAGTCTCTTTCATCATTATTTAATTGAAGAGCTTGAGAAATACAATCAAGTACGACTGAAGAAACTTTGATATCTCTTCCTTGTTCTAGCCATGTATACCAAGTGGTACTCACACCTGCTAATTGTGCAACCTCTTCTCTTCGTAATCCAGGTGTCCTTCTCCGCGATCCCGCAGGTAAACCAACAGACTCTGGCTTAATTTGGGCACGCTTTGCTTTTAAGAATGTCGACAAAGCTTCAAGCCTCGTTTTATCATTCATTTTTAAAACCCCTCACCTTATCAATTTAACCTATTAGTAATTATACTAGGATAAACTATCACTTGTAATAGGATAAAAGAAATGTAAAATACAAGTTAATTATTCATATGGAGGGATGAAAAGTGGAAAGAGTTGTGATTACCGGTATGGGGATCGTGTCTCCTATAGGAAACAACATCCAAACATTTTGGAACAATTTGATTAACGGAGAATCTGGTATATCCACTATCGATACCTTTGATGTTACGAATCATAAGACTAAAATTGCCGGTATCGTCCAAGATTTTGATGCGGATAAGGTTTTAGGAAAGAACGAAGCTAGACGCTTAGATCGTTTTTCGCAATTTGCACTGGCGGCAGCTGAACAAGCTTGGATAGATTCTAAGTTAAATCTCGATCATATCGATGTAGAAAGATTAGGCGTATATGTAGGTTCAGGAATAGGAGGAATTGAAACATTAATTGAAAATATCGATGTGCTCAGACAGAAGGGGCCAAGGAGAGTTAGCCCTACCCTAGTACCAGCCATGATCTCTAATGCTGCTGCAGCACACATTAGTATCAAATGGAACGCAATGGGACCTTCTTTGTCGCCCGTTTCTGCTTGTGCAATTGGAAATACAGCTATTGGTGAAGCCTTTAGACTTATTCGTTCTGGAGAAGTTGATGTCGTGTTCGCAGGTGGAACAGAGGCTGCTATAACAGACTTATCATTAGCAAGCTTTGGTAATGCAACAGCATTATCAACAAGAAACGATGATCCACCTAAAGCTAGTCGTCCATTCGATGAAAACCGAGATGGATTTGTCATGTCAGAAGGAGCTGGAATTCTAATCTTAGAATCTTTATCACATGCTCTACGTAGAGAGGCAAAGATTTATGCAGAAGTTATTGGATATGGTGCAAGCTCAGACGCACACCATATTGTAGCTACACATCCGGAAGGTAAAGGGGCCTATCTTGCAATGAGAGCCGCTTTAAAAAATGCAAATATATCGCCAGAAGAAATTGATGTTATTAGTGCCCATGCAACAAGTACAAAAGTGGGAGACATTTCTGAAACAATGGCTATTAAGCAGCTATTTGGTAAACAGGCTTATCAAATACCAGTAACAGCTAATAAATCTATGCTCGGTCATATGTTAGGCGCTGCAGGCGGAGTTGAAGCAATTGCTTTAGCTATGAGTTTAAAGGAAGGTATCATTCCTCCAACAATTAACTTAGAAAATCCTGATCCAGTATGTGATCTTGATTATGTCCCATCTATTGCTCGCCAAGCAAAAATAAATATAGGTCTGTCTAACTCATTCGGCTTCGGAGGTCACAATGCGGCTATTGTCTTAAGGAAATACAAGTGAATAAACTTTCTTTCGTAAGAAACTGTGACAAAAGGTTTTCAGCCAAAGAAAAATCCGTACTATTAGTTGAAATTCTAATTTGAATTTAGTATTAGTCGGATTTTTTCTTTTAATGGTTTTCGCAATGTTCAATGTTTGGCTTTCATTTGGGAGATTTCGTTATAACACTGCCTCTTAATCCTTTAAATGGCACCATTGTTGAATAAAAGCTAATGACGTTTTAAGTGTATTTTTCACAATCTCTTTTTAACAAATTAATGATCAAACTTTTTTAAAAACGACCAATCTTTAATTTCAATTAACACCTTTTTCTATCACTCACACAAATTCTTTAATATGCTCTTCATATTCCTTTGCCGCTTCTTTTCTATTAAGCACCTTAAATCGGTTGATCCGGTCATCCCCATTGAAATAGTCTTCAACATTAAAATTCAACAAAATGTTAGGATGCTCTTGCTTGCCCTTAGAATCTCTAAGACGAGAAATCACTTCATCACATGCAGCAACGATTCTATCAAAATGCTCGTCAAATTCTTCTGTGAAGAAATATGTATTTGGGTTTGTAAATTTATCAGGATCGCTTTCTAAGAACATGCTCATATCTTTCGATAACGTGTGGAACGTATCAAATATCTCCCATTCATTCTCACAATATTTGTAATACCAATAGTCCTCAGACTGTTCATCTGCGTTTTTTGCTAAATAGGTTTTTGTATTTGCAATAACTCCTATTGACCGTACATCGCGGGAACAGCTTAAGGTGAATGCGTAAAGGTCCTTATGCTCTTCTGTTATTTTTTGAAGTACAGTTACTAGTTCGTGAAATAGATCATTGCTAAATTTGTTATAATTAAATTCCATGTCTGTACCCTCCTATTTCCTCTAAATAACAGAATCTATTTTATCATTTTAGAATTTAACTTTTATTAAGGAACTTCAGAGATTAATATCTTAATCAAAGATTTCAAACCAACATGTAAACAATTCCATACATTCATGAAAGAAGGTAATACTTCTAACCTTATTTCTGAAAAAAGCAGAAACTCTTCCTGAATCGCAAATCCATTTAATTAGTAATGATTGAGTATAGGTAACGGCTGTTATAATCAACCAAAGGAAGTTTATATTTTTGGAATATCTTTCACTTTCTCAGGTGATTACTAACTTTTCTTTTTATCTAATGATTGAACCGCAAATTTAATATCCTCTTCCAATTCTATATCCGGATATTTTTCTTGTAGTTCTAAAAGACACTCTATAAACCTTTTACTTTGAAATTTATAAGATAGGTCTTCAAAAATCTCACTTAACCAATATAACTCTTCTTTGTCACATTTGTTTAGTAAAGAAATAGTTTCATTTTCATTGTCTTTTAAAATATTCACCATCTCATTCCAAATATCACTTATAGATGGGTCATCAGGATGACTATTTTTTCTTTTATTAATTAACGTTGTAAGCTCATCATTAATCTTCATTATTTTCTACACCTCTAGACTGTTAAGATTTATCTGGTGTAATTGTCACTATTTCACCATTATTTTCATTGCACCAACTCTTACACCATTATATTCTCTAAATATCAATTCACCATTACCTTTTACAGAATTCACCTGGTATGTTTGCAACATATATCCTTTAATCAAAAAACAAGGACGGTTCCCCCACTTACATGAACTCCATCCTTTCTCTGATCCTTATAAAAAATAAAAAACTGACACTTTCATACAGGACAGTTTGTTTATATAATTCTCCCAAAGTAAAAATGGAGAGAAGAATGATGGAAATAACAAAAGTAGTATTAAGTGGAGATCGAGTTATCATACAACCTATGGAAGATTATCACGTACAGGAATTATTTGATGCTGGAAACAATCCGGATATATGGGCATACATGCCAATGAATGTTCATTCGCTTGAAGAGATGAAGCACCTTGTGAATGGAGCACTTCAAGCGAGAGAGCAAGGAAGCGAATTTCCTTTTGTTATCTTAGATAAGGATTCGGGGAAAATTGTGGGAAGCACTCGTTTTCTTAATATATCCATCCCAAACCGTAACTTGGAAATTGGTTGGACATGGCTTTCTCCAACCGTTTGGCGAACTAGAATCAATACAGAATGTAAGTATCTTCTATTGAAGCACTGCTTTGAGACGCTTGGGACAATTCGTGTTCAGTTGAAAACAGATAGTCGTAATGTCCGGTCTCAGCAAGCAATAGAACGGCTGGGTGCGATAAAAGAAGGAGTGCTTCGGAATCATATGGTTATGCCTGATGGTTATGTAAGAGACTCTGTTTTTTATAGTGTAATCGACGAAGAATGGGTGCTAGTGAAGGAAAAATTGGAGAGTATGTTACAATAATTCAATATTTAGAAGCGATGATGTTAGGGGGGGAAAAGACTAATCGGAAAAGGTTCTTTAATTGAAAGCAATGGTCAGCAAGAACATTCCTCCTAACAGCAAAATCATCCATAAAGCTATGATATAACGCAGAAATAAGTTTGAGACATGCTGTTGTTAATCTATGCATTTATCTGGTTTATTTTGTTTTTGCTTGTTATTATGTATTATTTATCGACAGCTTTATTCTGGTCAATCATTTTTCGTGCTCAAAAGTTTGAAAATGAAGAAAACGTAGTATAGCAGGTCTGATCAATTTGGTATCGATAGCCTTGACGATCCTTTTCTTGGAAATCATTTGTCATTTAACGGATACTCCGAATTTGTTCCAATTCACGAAAATTACCTCAACTTGTTTTACGGCTTTGTTTATTTATTTCGTCGTATTAGGAATTGCAACCATTCCTTTTCTCAAAAAGGACGGAACAGCTTTTCTGAGGCAAGCTCTTTATGGCAAAAGGAAGAAGAAAAAGATTCAGTAAAAAACACCCTAAACGTTTTTAAAGGGTTCCGTTTTGAGGTTCTTTTCTGCCAAAATGACAGTTGTTATGGCATTGGAATTGGCATATAAAAAGGCAAAACTCGCCATAGTATTTGCGTGAAACCTTATTTAATTAATACAGCCGTTACTTTAAATACATTTCTTCACATAATATTCTTCACAAAAAAGGATTGGTATTCCCCAATCCTTTCAGATTGAAGACAAAAGGCATTTGGGAAAGCTTTCTTTCCCAAATGCCTTTTTAATTTTTGATTTTCTTCTTAGAATCTATCTTAAAAATAAGTGTAAATTGCCTATTATTCA
>NZ_JBQENT010000039.1:0-51729 GCF_052044855.1 Metabacillus sp. 22489 | reverse complement strand
TGAGAAGTCTATATAATCGTTATGAAATTTTACGTCAATCTTAATAGAACCGCCGTATACCGAACGGTATGTACGGTGGTGTGAGAGGTCGGGGGTTAGTCACTCCCTCCTACTCGATTGAAAATATGACTAGATGGTTAGTTAACTGGCCACCATTGATTTCCGTCCTTTTCAAGCATTTCATCAGCCTCTTTAGGTCCCATTGAACCTGCTGGATAAGTTGCAAGTTCAGCTTTCCCTTTTTTCCATGCTTCAGAAATTGGATCAACGAAGCTCCAAGATAATGCCACTTCATCCCAATGAGTGAAGTTTGTAGCATCTCCACGCATGCAATCGTAAAGCAGCTTTTCATAGGCTTCAGGAGTGTTAATGCCATCTAAGAAATCATTTGTTAGGTCTAGTTTAACTGGCATAGAATCCCCAGCATCTCCATCCTTTTTAACGTTTAATTGCAATGTTATCCCTTCGTCAGGTTGAATATTAATAACTAGTAGGTTAGGTGGGACTGTTTCACCTTTTTTATAATATAGGTTCATTGGGATATCTTTAAATTGAACGACAATTTTTGTTGATTTTGCAGCCATTCGTTTACCGGTTCTAATATAGAACGGAACGCCAGCCCATCTGAAGTTGTCAATTAAAAGTTTTCCAGCAACAAATGTTTCAGTTTGTGATTCATTATCTACATTATTTTCTTCACGATAACCAATTAGTTCCTTATCACCAAGTTTTCCACTTGTATATTGACCGCGTACAAAATAATTTTTCACTTCATCTTCACTTATTGAGCGAAGTGCACGGAAAACTTTCACCTTTTCACTTCGTATTTCATCAGTTGTTAATTTGATTGGCGGTTCCATTGCAAGCAATGCTACCATTTGTAACAGGTGGTTTTGAACCATATCGCGGAGAGCACCTGAATTTTCATAATAACGGCCACGATCTTCAACACCTAACACTTCACTAGATGTAACTTGAATATTTGAAATGTAGCGGTTATTCCATAATGGCTCGAACATTGCGTTTGCAAAGCGAATAACCTCAATATTTTGGACCATTTCTTTACCAAGATAATGGTCAATTCGATAAATTTGATTTTCGTTAAATGCTTCACGGATTTCTTGGTTTAACTGTTCTGCTGAAGGTAAGTCATGACCAAACGGCTTTTCGATCACTAATCGACTCCAACCATTTGTTTCAGTTAATCCTTGCTTTTTAAGATTTTGGGCAATTGTACCGAAAAATTCTGGCGCCATTGCAAGATAGAAGATTCTGTTTCCTTCAGTTTGGTATGTACCATCTAATTGACCTAATAAATCATTTAACTCTAAGTAAGAAGAAGGATTTGTTACATCAAATGGATGATAATAAAAATGTGATGTAAAATCATTTAAATCTTTTGATTCTTTCAAAGAAGATTGAATAGAATCGGATACATTATTTCGAAATTCATCGTTTGTCCAAGGTCTTCTTCCAACACCGACAACTGCAAATTCCTTGCCGATTTTTTCATTTTGAACTAAGCGATAGATAGAAGGAAACAACTTTCTCTTAGCTAAGTCTCCAGTTGCTCCAAAAATAACGATAACTGATTTTGGATGTTCTTGTGTAATCACGTTCGTACCTCACTTTATACATACAATTTATTTAGCATCAGTGTAAAAAAATGATATGAAAACGATACCTTAAAAAGTAGATTAAAGTTATAAGGGCAATCAATTTTTTCCACTGAGTGTAAAATATCCTTACAAGTATCTAATTTTATATCTAAATGTTTTATAAATCAAACAAATAGATTCTTGTACTAGTATAAACGATAAGCGAAATAATTATTGTGAGAATAATTTTTGAGTTAATATCGTTTACACTCGAAGCGAAATTCCTCTTTGTAATTCGGTACAGTCACTGGCAGTTTATCGAAATTTGTTAGGCTGTTTGGCAATTACGCTAAACTGCTAGTTTTTTGTTTCCGATACGTCATTTAAAAAATAAAAACTGGCGAGGAAAAAAGATACTTGTTAAAATCTTTTTATTATTCAGTCTATTTTAGACAGGAATCGCTAGTTTGGTCAAGTACTAAGTTTCAAGTTTCGCGAAAATGTTCTTTCGTGTATTCTTATAAGTGATGGTAAGGAGGAAATCAAGTGAAATTAATGTTTCTTGGTACAGGTGCAGGAATGCCTGCTAAAGCTCGGAATGTAACGAGTATTGCTTTGCAATTATTGGAGGAAAGACAGTCTATTTGGCTATTTGATTGTGGTGAGGCAACACAGCATCAAATTTTACATACATCGATAAAGCCCCGAAAAATAGAAAAAATTTTCCTAACCCACTTACATGGTGATCATATATATGGTTTACCTGGTTTTATTAGTAGTCGATCTTTTCAAGGAGGAACTGATTTAGTCACCATTTATGGACCTAAGGGTGTGGAGGAATTTGTCCGAACTTCCCTTTCGATTAGTCAGTCTCATTTATCCTATCCATTACAATTCGTTGAAACAACAGAAGGGACTATTTTCGAGGATGAGCAATTTAAGGTCGTCGCAAAAAAACTCGATCATGGTATTGCTACATTTGGATATCGTATTATTGAAAAGGATTTACCGGGAGCTTTACAAGTCGATAAATTAAAGGAGTTAGCGATAAAACCTGGACCAATTTATCAAAAACTAAAAAATGGAGAGAAGGTTAAATTAGAAAATGGTACTGTCTTAGACGGCCGGGACTTTTTAGGACCTTCTCAGAAAGGTAGAATTGTTACAATACTTGGTGATACACGTTATACAGAAAATAGCATAGAGCTTTCTATTGATGCAGATTTACTTATTCATGAAGCAACCTTTGCTGATGGTGACGAAAAACTTGCTTTTGAGTATTTTCATTCAACTACAACTCAAGCTGCTAAAATAGCGAGGCTAGCTAACGTGAAGCGTCTCATCCTTACACATATTAGCTCGCGCTATCAAACAGATGTTGATTTAGATAATTTGGAAAAAGAGGCACAAGCATTTTTTCCTGCAACTACGTTAGCCCAAGACTTTATGGAGGTCGAGCTTCCTAAAAAACGAGGATAAAAAAGGTGGTTGGAGAGTCAACCACCTTTTCTTTATTCTCTTGTTAAGACCAGCCGCGGACATATTGCTCTGGGGCTTCAAGCTTTGTGTTAAGCTGTGAGGCAGCAGTCCTTGGCCAATAAGGGTCTCGTAAAAGCTCTCTCGCAATAAAAATAAGGTCTGCACGATTATTTTGTAGAATTTCCTCTGCTTGTAAGCCATGTGTAATCAATCCTACAGCTCCTGTAGCAATATTAGCTTGGTTTTTTATTTTCTCAGCAAAACCGACTTGATAGCCGGGATAAACATTGATTCTCGCCGGTACAACAGCACCTGAACTAACATCAATTAAATCTACACCTTGTTCTTTCATTTGTTTAGCGTATGGAACATAATCTTCAACAGTTAATCCATCCTCATGATAATCAGTAGCTGAAATACGTACAAATAATGGACCATCCCATACTTCTTTTACTGATCTGAGAACCTCGCTTAAAAAACGGTAGCGGTTTTCTGCAGAACCACCATATTCATCATCACGTATATTTGATAAAGGTGATAAAAATTCATTTATTAAATATCCGTGTGCTGCATGGATTTCAATAATATCAAACCCAGCTTCCTTTGCTCTACGTGCACCAAGTTTAAAAGCTTGAATTGTCTCTTGAATTTGTTCTTTTGTCATTTCACTCGGTGTTTTAGATTGATCGTCAAAAGGTATTGCAGAGGGTGCTAAAATATTGCCATCTATAGTTGCTTTGCGTCCTGCATGTGCAAGTTGGATAGCTGTCACAGATCCATAATGCTTCATTCCGCTAACTAGCTTTTGAAGCTGTGGGATATGATCATCGCTCCAAATTCCTAAATCATTAGCAGAAATTCTTCCTTCTTTAGTCACCGCAGTTGCTTCAACCATAATTAATCCAACTTGGCCAATCGCTCTACTTATGTAATGTGTCATATGAAAGTCCTCGACATATCCTTGCTGACCTGTTGAAGAATACATACACATAGGGGACATAACAATACGATTTTTGAGCGTCACGTTTTTTATTTTATACGGCTGAAAAAGCTTTGTTTGCATCTAATCTCCTCCATTAATAAAAATTGTATAGGTGAATTATAACAATTCCAGTTATTGGACGTCATGTGTTCTGTTTTGTTAAAGCTAGTAATTAAAGTTCAAGAAATAGTAAAACTGCCCCACCAATGAGTTTTGTTCATTAGTAGGGCAGTTTCCATTTTATGATTCTCGTTTCTTTGACATACGTCCGGCCTTTTTAGCAGCCTCGCGAAGCAAAAACTCAATATGGCTATTAACACTCCTAAAATCATCTGCAGCCCATTTTTGTATGACTTCGTATAATTCTGGATCCATTCGTAAGGGAAAGCTTTTTTTCTTAGGCATTGCATTCACTCTTAATATAATGTGCCTGTATTGATGACAGGCTGGGTTGATTTTTCAGAAACGATTGCGACTAGTAAATTATTGACCATTTGCATTTTGCGCTCTTCATCTAATTCGATTGTCCCGTCTTGTTCTAATTGCTTAATTGCCATTTGTGCCATTCCAACTGCCCCTTCAACAATTTTTTGTCTTGCAGAAATGATTGCTGTAGCCTGTTGGCGCTGTAGCATTGCTTGGGCAATTTCTGTAGAGTACGCTAGATGAGTGAGTCTTGCTTCGATAACTTTCACCCCAGCAACATCTAATCGTTCCTGTAGCTCTCTTGCTAATTCGTTGGAAACTTCTTCTGCATTTCCTCTTAAGGTTAGCTCAACGTTTTCAAATGTGTCATATGGATATTTTGTTGCAACATGGCGAATCGCTGTTTCGCTTTGAATTTCAACAAATTCTTCATAATTATCAACATCAAACACAGCTTTTGCTGAATCAACAACTTTAAAAACAATCACAGCAGCTATTTCAATTGGATTTCCGTCAACATCATTAACCTTTAGTTTTTTGCTATTAAAGTTACGTACACGAAGGGAAACATTTCGACGAACTGTTAACGGTACAGTCAAAAATAATCCATTTTCACGAATTGTTCCCAAATATCTACCGAAAAATGTAACAACAACTGCTTTATTTGGCTGCACAATCGTCATACCGCTAGCTAAAAATACTGTAATAATTAACAATGGTATTGCTAAGCCAATCGTTTCGTTTATTAGCATAAAAACACTTAACGCTAAAAATAGCAGGATAGCTAATACTCCAATAAAACCATTCAATTGAAAAACTTTATTTTCCTTCATTTTAACTCCCCCAAAGTAATATTTAAATTATATTATTATGATATCACTTTTGTATAAAAATGTAAATGTTTGTATCGTGAAGGGGAGAAATGTTGTAAGCATTTCATATTTTCGTTATACCAATGCTTTAACCATCTTTTGAATCTTTTATAATCTGATTATCACTAAAGACATTATTGGGGGAGCTCTTACAACAACTAGGAATTGGTAAAAATATTACTAGTTCCTTGGATTTAACTAAACTTTTTTGGAAAGTTTATGTTAATATTATTTTTATTATTAGGTTTTGAAAAAAACTAAGCCGTTGAGGTGTGGGGATGAAAGTATACTTTCATTTATTTATAGTACTGTTCTTTGCTTTTACACTAACAGGGTGTTTTGGTGAAGATTATGATGTAGGAGTTCCAACTGCTCATTTAAATTTCGATATGTCATCTGTTCAATTGTCGGAAGCAAATATCAGTTGGAATACAGCAAGTGAAGATGTACAGGAAACAATAAAAGATGTTGAAAAATATGCATCATCACTGAATGAAATAAAGGTTTTGCCAGACCAAAAAGTGTTTTTAGATTTTAAAGAGAATGAAGAAAATGGTGGAGATATTTGGACTGACCCCAAAATAACAGTTGCCCTATTAAAAGATGACAAACGAACTGAACTTGCATTGGATGACTCAAGAGAATTTCATTTCCCAACAAAAAAGGGGAATTATGTTTTGGAGGTTGAATTTATTAATTCTGCGGGCAGTGCTCAATATGTAGGGAATGTTGTTATTGAGTAAGTTGATTTATTATGAAACCGGGTCCTTTATTAAGATAGTGAACGATGATATATGCCTCTTAGAGACAGGTTAACAATATAACATTTGTTTTTTAGAGCTTAGCAATATATGTGAAAACGAATAAGCGGTATTAGCTCTATATTTCATAGGCTAATACCGCTTAAATCAATTCGTTTAGTTTTCTGTAGTAGACAGTACTTCTGAAAACATCGTTTTTAATTCAATAGATCGTTCAGTAGCACGTTTTATACAAGCGATTACAGCATCTTCAAATCCATGTTCCTGAAGGATGGATATCCCAGCCTCAGTTGTACCATTTGGACTTGTTACTTCTTTTCGTAATTGTGATGGAAGCTTTTTTGTACTTTCAATCATTTCGGCAGAGCCAAGCAATGTTTGGATGATTAATTCTCTTGCAACATGTGCATCTAGCCCAACTTCAACAGCTGCCTTTTCCATTGCTTCAACGAGAAGATAAACATAAGCTGGGCCACTTCCAGATACACCAGTTACTGCATCAAGCTGATGCTCTTCAACTAGTTTACATATGCCGATTGCTTCAAACAATGATTGACATTTTTTTATTTGCGCCATTGACACATGTTCACTTGCAGCAATTGCAGTTGCTGATTTTGCTATTGTAGCGGACGTATTTGGCATAGCACGGATAATCGAAGCCTCTTTCCCAAGGATATTTGTAATGGTTTGAATGGATATTCCCGCTAACACTGAAACGATTAGTTGGTTTGTTATGAACTCTTGAATTCCATCGATCCCCGATTTTACATCCTTAGGCTTCATTGCTAACACAATAATTGACGCCTCTGATACTAATTTCTTTTTATCATGTGTTGTTATAATATCGTATTTTGTAGCAAGCTCTTCCAAGCGAGTTGTATTCGTACGGTTTGCAACGATCACTTGATTTGGCTTATAAACCCCGCCATTTATTAATCCTGCTATCATTGCTTCAGCCATTGAACCTGCACCGATAAATCCAATTTTCGTCATATGATAATTCCTCCTTTTATAGGCATAAATAAAGCCATTCTGCCCTTATTAAAAGAACGGAATGGCTCCGCGATTCCAACCTTTTGTGAAGTGATCCCTTCCCTAGCTACTTCTGTTTCCTAAAAGCCTACTGGGAATTTCCTGTTTTCTTGTCTTTTATTTTCAAAGCCCTATTATGTATATTGACATAAGTGCCTGAATTTTTAATCATTATGCAGCGATTTTCGCATCCTTGTCAAGTATTTTTGAGAGTGCTTTAGTAGGAGGGTTACTTGAAAGGCTTGACTTCCTTTCATCTATCATTCAAATTGTAAATATCAAGACTTATCAGTAGGTGAGGTGCTTAAATGAATACAAGGATTCAAGGGTGTAATGTAGTTATTACAGGTGCATCTAGCGGAATCGGAGAAAAAATTGCGCTTGAATGTGCAAGGCAAGGGGCACATGTTATTTTGCTTGCTAGGAGAGAAGAGTTATTAGTGAAGCTCTCTGAAAAAATAAAAACAGAATACGGTGTTTCAAGTCATTTTTACGTCTTAGATGTTCAAGATTTTGCCTCAATAAAACAGGTATTTACAAAGATTGAAACTGAGATAGGACCAATCGATATTCTTGTGAATAATGCTGGTTTTGGAATTTTTAATCATGTTATTGATGCTAGTTTAGAAGAAATGAAAAATATGTTTGAAGTGAATGTTTACGGAGTAGTAGCTACTACAAAAATGGTCTTACCTTCCATGCTAAAACGGAGAAAAGGTCACATTATTAATATTGCTTCTCAAGCAGGAAAGCTCGCAACTCCTAAATCGAGTCTATACGCCGCCTCTAAACATGCGGTTTTAGGTTTTACAAACAGCTTACGCTTTGAAGTGAAAGCTCATAATATCTTTGTTACTTCCGTCAATCCGGGGCCAATTAAAACGGATTTTTTCTCGATTGCCGATAAAGATGGAAATTATGTGAAAAATGTTGAAAGATGGATGCTTGATCCTAATAAAGTAGCAAGGAAAATCGTTCATGCCATGCTTTCTCCTAAACGTGAGATTAATTTACCAGGCTGGATGAACGCAGGAAGTACGGTTTATCAGCTTATGCCAGGTGTAGTCGAACGATTGGCGGGGAAAGCTTTTATGAAAAAATAGTGAATTGGTTCAACCTTGGGGAAAAGAGTGTGATTCTTTTCCTCTAGTCTAGATTCGTTAAATAAAAAATAGACAACATCCTAAAACAACCTCATACCACTCTGTTTGCTCATTTCTCCGCTTTTATTTTTCCGAGTAAATGATTGAAATTCTCCTCCATTCCGTTCAAATCATTTCGTTATATTTCGTATATATGTTTTTCCTCATTTACAAGTGTTTTTCTCCTTAAACAGATGCTTCCGCTTTTGTTAGTGGTGGAAACTTCCATTGAAAACGAACGTATATTCCCTTAAGATATGAATATAATAAATACGAACATATATTCTTATTGGGGGAGTTGGCTATGATTGAACATTATGATCAATTGCCAAAACGTAAAGTTTTATGTGTTGATATGAAAAGCTTTTATGCAAGCTGTGCAGCTGTTTTGCATGGTTTAGACCCATTAACATGCTATTTGGTTGTCGTAGGGGATACAGAGCGACAAGGAAGTATTGTGTTAGCAGCTTCTCCACAGGTGAAAAAGGAATTTGGTATTAAAACGGGAGCAAGATTGTTTCAAGTCCCGAATGATCCACGTATTCAAATCGTAAACCCGAAGATGGGGACATATATTCGAATGTCGACAGAGATAACGAAATTATTTCATCGCTATGTACCGAAGGAGGCTATTCATACCTACAGTGTTGACGAAAGCTTTATTGAAGTAGATAGTGTAGAGCATATATGGGGTGATGCACAAACAATTGCCGCCAAAATTAGGGACGATATGGAGCGTGAATTTCAGCTTCCTAGTGCAATTGGCATTGGACCGAATATGCTTATGGCTAAAGTATGTTTAGACATTGATGCTAAAAAAACAGGTGTGGCAGAGTGGACGTATGATGATGTAAAAGAAAAACTGTGGAAAATCGAACCGTTGAGTAAAATGTGGGGAATTGGTTCAAGAGTTGAAAAAACATTAAACCGCATGGGGATTTTTAATGTTGGACAGTTAGCACATTATCCACTTGAACTTCTTGAAAAAAAATTTGGTGTGATGGGAAATCAGCTTTATTATCATGCATGGGGTGTTGACCTATCAGAAATTGGTGCACCAATTATGCAAGGACAAATTAGCTTCGGGAAAAGTCAAATATTACTTCGAGATTATCCTAATCCGGAAGAAGTCAAGCATGTGATGTTGGAAATTTGTGAAGAAGTTGCCCGTAGAGCACGTCAGCATAAAAAGGTTGGAAGGACCGTGAGCTTAAGTATAGGCTATAGCCATGAAGAATTTGGCGGGGGTTTTCATCGCTCGAAAACGATAGAGCAACCAACAAACATTACAATGGATTTGTATGAAACATGTTTGCAATTATTTAATAAATTTTATGTTCATAAAACGGTTCGACAAATTGCTGTTACATTATCAAATATTGAAGATGATTCTGAAATGCAGCTGGATTTATTTCGACCAAATCGTACGAAACAGCGAACCCTTGGTTATGTGATGGATTCGATCCGCCATAAATATGGTTCAGATGCAATATTACGTGCAGTATCCTATACACCAGCTGGGACAGCTAAGCATCGGGCGAAGCTGGTGGGTGGTCATAAAGCGTAATGATGCACAGTTTACATTACATGTCCTTGTTCCCGTTTTATACCTAAAAGAATAATCTATTGAGACTTTATTCTTTAGGGGGATACATCAAGTGAGGAGAGCATATTTAACATATTTGGCATTAGGAGATTCTTTAACTGTCGGGGTAGGTGCATCATTTTTAGCACCAGGCTTTGTAGGACGTTATAAACAGATAACAGAGGAAAAGCTAGATAAGCACGTGTTTACTACGATTTATGCAAAATCAGGAATTGAAACTGGTGAAGTATTAAAAATCGTTCAGAATAAATGGTTGCATGAAAAAATAAGGGGAGCAAATATTATCACGATTTCTGCAGGAGGAAATGATTTAATCGAAGCAAGTGAGGAATTTATTGAAACAGGTGAAGTTGCTGAAATCACTGAATCAGTAAAGGGATGTGTCCAAAACCTATCTGAAATCATGAGCATTATTCAACAATTAAAAAAAGATTGTGGTGTTCCTTATAGGGTTTATTTACTTAATCTTTATAACCCATTACCGCAGATTCCACTTGCGGACAAATGGGTGCAAATCATTAATCAAAAGTTAAACCGTTTTGATAATGGTTCAACGATTCAAATTGTAAATATTTATTCAACATTTGACGGTAGACAATCAGATCTTTTATCTAGAAGAGATGGGATTCATCCGAATAATGCAGGTTATCAAGAAATAGCTGAAGCAATTATTCAACGGGGGTATCCGAAGGAGTTTTATGAAACAATGTAAGGGAAAGCCGGTGAAGAAATGATACGGGACAGAGGAAATATAAAATGGACGTCGATGATGCTACCTGAGCATGTAAAACTATTAAGGGATTGGTCTGAAACGGATAGCTATCAAGAAAAGCCTGAGCTTGATGAACAACAGCTTGAACAGTTTAATGAGCTGATATGTATAGCGATGGAGGGACATAACGAACTCGTTTTTACGTACTATAAAGACCATTATCATCATACTTGCACAGGGTTTGTTCATTACATTGATCCTCTTACACATATGTTACGAATTGTTGATGAGAGCAATAAAGAGTATCTTCAATTACCAATTCAAGCTATTATAGACATTAAACTGAAGTAGAAGGATGGAACTTTTAGTACTCATCCTTCTTTCCTTTCAGATTTCTGAAAATTATAAAGCGAGTCACGAAAAGATGAGAACGATGTATAACATATGTTAAAATAGATGCATGTAAATAGAGAGAAGGAGATTAGTATGGAAGTAACCTTTACAAAAGAAGCAATAGCACAAATCGAACCAAAATTTACAGAAAATAAAAATAGAATGTTGAAATTAAAATATGATACAGAAGATTGCGGGTGTGTTATGTGCGGTGTCACAGCACTATGGCTAGTAAAAAAGCCTGAAGAAGATGACATAAGGATCGAAACAAATGGAATGCCAGTATATGTTGAAAAAACGAAAATGGTATTTTTAGATGATAAGCTAACAATCTCTTTTAATGAAACAGCAAATTGTTATATGTTAAAAAGTCCTTCACAAATATTAAATGCACGTATGAGTTTATTAATAAAGTGAGGGGAAAGCAATGAAGGATCGATTAAAATCTATCAAAAATGTAGCCTTAAATCGCACGTGGGTCTCATTTTTAAATAATAATCATCCATATAGTCTCCTTCATTGGTCAATTGGAGGAGCCCATGATGAGACAAAGGATGTATGGTTGCTACAAGATGAAATGACATTTGAAGTACAGGAATTTGCAACAATTGATGATGCCATTGAATGGATGGAAATACATATGAAGCAAATATCTGATGTATTAGGGTAAAAAGAAGGATTCACAATTATGGCAAGACAAGCTAGCATAAGGATCCTGAAGCTAGCTTGTCTTGTTTCATTCTATAAAATATCGGCAAAAAACTCATCAATGACATCGGAATATTTTTTGCGGTTTTCTGCATAGGACATAGCATGCGAGCCCTTTTCAGCGATAAACAATTTCTTTGGTCCTTTCTTTTGCTGAAAAAGTTGTTTTGACATTTCAGCTGGAATGTAATCATCGTCTTTACTATGGATAAATAGAACAGGGTTTCTAATATTAGAGACAGCTTTAAGAGGAGAGACCCCTTTTATCGAATAGCGATCACGCAATTGAACAAATGGCTTGGCAATCGGCATAACAAGCACACTAGGGAGCTTAAATTCGACTTTAAGCCTATATGAAAGTTGTGCCTCAAGCTCAGAAAAAGGACAATCAGCAATATAGAAATCTGCCCCATCCTCAACCATTCCAGCATAAAGCAATGTAGTTACAGCACCCATGGACTCACCATGAATACCTAATATGATTGAATCTCCTACTTCTTTTTTTAACCAATGAACAACAGCTTGTAAATCAAATTTTTCATAATGACCATAGCTAGTAGTTTTTCCACCACTTTCACCATGTCTTCGGTGGTCATAAATAACAACATTCCAGCCCTTCTCTAAAAACAAATTCATATATTTAACAGAATTTAGACGATTGACCGTAACACCATGACAAATGATGATATATCGATTCGTCTCATAGGGGGCAACAAGGGTACCTTTTATCGAATAGCCAAAAGAGGAAGGGATTGTAAAAAATTTCTTTTCCAATGCGTCATAATCATTTTGATTATAAAAACCGAGCGTTGTTTCACGCTTAATAATTTCTTCATCAGTCTTCTTTTTAATATACATCATCCGGTTTGTAAAGAAAAAGCCAACAATAAATATGTAAGAGAGGACAATAAATAAGCCGATAAGTAATTTTTTCATAAGGGTAGTCTCCTTTTACTAAAAACTCCCTTTTTATTGTACACGAATCTATTTCATCCTTGCAATAAAGGAAAAATGCACAAAAATAGAGTCACTATCTCTAACAATAAACATGTTAGGAGAAGCCGACTCTATATAAACTAGATTAAATTTATTGAGGTGAGTTTTGTCTTTTAGTAGGATGGATGGCTTTTTCGACCTCTTCAGCAGCTAGCATCTTTCTAGAGGTATCAGCATTTGGCTTTCCTTTTTGTCCACGTTGCTTTGTCATGATAGATCTCTCCTTTCTTGATTAACATGTCATATGTAAGGTGAGATTATACAAGGTTTAGGAAGGGTTTTCCTTTTGTAAATCCCTTTTCAACGTAAGAAATCTTAATTATAATTTATTAAAGAGGAAGAGGAGGTACCAAAAGTGAAGAAAAATGCAAAAAAGAAACAAGATGATCAAACGGTATCTGTTTCAGATTATTTAAATGAAGATTTAAAAGAAAAATTAAAAATGGTGAAAAAGGATTTAACGATTGAGCAACAAGAAAAAGAAGCAGAATTAGAGCGTAAAAAGATCGAAGAACGGAAACAAAGAGAAAAAAATAAAAGCTTTGAAGAATTGTTAAGCGAGAGTTCCTTATCTTGGAAGGACTTTAAATAAAAGAAAAACGTTTAGAAAATTTATCTCAAAAAAATGCTGCTACAAAGCATTCGGTTGACCGCTTGCTTTCGTAACAGCATTTTAGTTAACGATGTTGGTTATATGTATCTTTTTTTGTTAGCTTTTGAAGTAATTCATATGTCTGACGAGTTAGCGGCTTAGATAAAACGGCCGATGTATTTTCGATTACTTGCTGTAATTTGCTCGCACCTGGAATAACGGCACCTATAACATCATGATAGAGGCAATATTGCAGGGCGAGTTCGGTCATTGAATGTGAGGAATCAACATTCTCAAGCTCTGTTAATAATGCTTTTAATTCATCGTTAGAATAGGAAAGATAGCCATTAGTTTGAAGTTTTAAATCTAAAGGTTTGTCTGTTAATAAACCTTTAGCGAGTGGACCACGTGCAATAACGCTGACATTATGCTCTTTAATGAGTGGAAACCATTCTTCAGGTCTACGGTCTAGTAAGCTATATTGCATCATAATTGAGACAATGCTAGATTTTGTTAAATATTCCTTAATAACATTTGGACGTATAGAAGAAATTCCATAGTAACGAATGACTCCCTCTTTCTTTAATTCCTCAAATGCTTCAATCGTTTCATCAATTTGATCCTCAATTGTTCCACCATGGAGCTGGTATAAGTCAATATAATCTGTTTGGAGTCGTTTTAAGCTTTGTTTGACAGCTTCTTTAATATAAGTTTTAGATGGATCCCAATCCCATCCTGAATAATCCTCACGCCAGCGGTTTCCTACCTTTGTTGCTAAAATTAAATCATGTCTTCGATGCTTTATCGCTTTACCTACAAGCTCTTCATTCATGCCACGATCATATAAATCAGCAGTGTCAAAATAATTAATTCCTTGTTCGATCGCTTTGTCAATAATTGAAATGGCATGATTTTCCTCAGTTCCTAATGACATGCAGCCTAAACCTATTTCACTAACATATAAGTCAGATTGGCCGAGTTGTCTTTTTTTCATTGCTCAACACTCCTTATAAAGCGAGACTTTGATTTAGTAAAGGTATTCCTGTATTCCTCATATTTTATTACAAGCTAAATTTAGTTCTAATAGCTACCTTCATGTTGAGGTTAGTACATATAATAGGAAAAAGCAACATTAAAGATTTATTTATACAGTTTAGGAGTAAGCGTTGATTTTACAGATTTTTCATCTTGAATCCACTCTTGTACACGAGAATAGACCTCGGAATATTCCTTTAATTTCGCACGAATCTCCCATGCCTTTCCAGTGAGAATGATTCGGTCTTCCATTCGGTAGATTTTCAAGCTTCACCCATTCCTTTCCATAAGATATGGTAGAATGTATGAAGAAACAATAGCTAATAGAACAGGAGCTGACAGTATGGAGCATTTAATAGAAAAGACGATTTCCTCAAAAGAGATTTTTAAAGGAAGAGTAATCGATTTGTATGTAGAAGAGGTACAATTGCCAAATGGAAATAAAAGTACACGGGAAATCGTAAAACACCCTGGTGCTGTAGCTGTTATTGCGATAACACCCGAGAATAAAATCGTTATGGTTGAACAATTTCGTAAACCACTCGGTAGAACGATTGTAGAAATTCCAGCTGGAAAACTAGAAAAAGGTGAAAAGCCAGAGGTTACTGCTAAAAGAGAATTAGAAGAAGAAACCGGCTATACATGTTCTGATTTACGTCCACTTATATCGTTTTACACATCACCTGGTTTTGCAGATGAGCTAGTTCATTTATTTATTACTGAAAAATTAGTGAAATTGAAGGAATTGGCACAATTAGATGAGGATGAATTTTTAGATGTAAAAGAGGTCACATTAGAAGAAGCGATGGAAATGGTTCAAAATCAACAAATTTATGATGCAAAGACTGCATTTGCAGTGCAATACTTACAACTTAAACAAGCATTAAAAGAATAAACTCGAGCAGTCAAGCCTTAGGAGTGAGAACAGCATGAATAGCTACTTTGCCGATTTACACATCCATATTGGACAAACATCTTCGGGGAAGCCCGTAAAAATAACAGCTTCGAGAACACTCACATTAGAAAACATCCTAATAGAGGCAAGTGATCATAAAGGGATTGATATTGTAGGTGTGATTGATTGTCATGTACCTGAGGTTATGTTGACATTGAAGCAGCTTATTGATAATGGTGAATGTATCGAGCTAGAAGACGGGGGGATTCGCTTCCAGCATACAACACTTATTTTAGGTAGTGAATTAGAAATCTACGACCATGCGTGTAAAGGTCCGATCCATGTTTTAGCTTTTATGCCATCATTACAAAGAATGCAGGAATTCTCAAAGTGGTTATCTACTCGCTTAACTAATATAACATTAAGCTCACAACGCATTTATGAGGAAGGAAAAGTATTGCAGAGGGTTGTTAAAGACCTCGGTGGTTTATTCATTCCTGCACATATTTTTACGCCACATAAAAGCTTATACGGAAGTGGAGTAATCCGTTCATTAACAGAAGTGTTTGATGGCAAATTAATCGATGCGGTTGAGCTTGGATTAAGCTCAGATACGAGTATGGCTGACAATTTAACTGAGTTACACCGATACACCTTTTTAACGAATTCAGATGCTCATTCGCTACCGAAAATTGCTCGTGAGTATCAAAAAATAACTCTCGATAATCCGAATTTCCTTGAGCTAAAAATGGCTTTAGCCAATGAAAAGGGAAGAGGGATAGAAGTAAATTATGGCTTAAACCCTTATTTAGGTAAATACTATGAGACAACGTGTGAAAAATGTGGTGCAAAGGGTCAGGAAATTTGTGAAGTGTGTGGCAGTAATCGATTTGTTAAAGGGGTGTCAAAACGAATTGCTGAGTTAGCAGATGACATCAAGAATAATCGACAGCGTCCTCCATATATTCACCAAGTTCCTCTCCAATTCATTCCAGGCGTTGGTCCAAAAACATTGGAGAAGTTGAAAGACTTGTATGGGACAGAAATGAAAATCTTACATGAAGTATCAGAGGAGGAGCTCAAAAAGACAGTTCCAGAAAAAATCGCAACCTATATAATTGCAGCTCGAGAAGGTAGACTGCAAGTGACAGCAGGAGGAGGTGGAACATATGGGAAGGTAACAGGGATTTAGAAAGCCTATTACCTTCTTATCTTTTATAAAAGCTAATTAATACCTTAGTTAAAAAAGAACTCTAGTAATTTTTTGAATGGAAACATTGATTAGTAGGCATAGAATGGATATCCTCTCATATACTCTAGTAAGTGAATTTCGGGAGGAACTAAACATGCGACGACAACAACCAATCAGTGTCATTATTAAGCAGCATTTTAAGGAACAGTCATCTATCTATTTGTTTGTATTTGTATTGTTTTTAATGGGTGTTATATTCGGAGCGATTATTGTAAATAGTATGAATTTAAGTCAAAAAGAAGACTTATATTACTACTTGAATCGATTTTTTGGACAGGTTGCTGAAGGGAAAATTGCAAGCTCAGCTGAGATGTTTCAGCAAAGTTTTTTTCATAATATAAAATATCTTGGACTTATGTGGATACTTGGAATTTCAATTATTGGGGTACCTGTTATTCTTGTCATGCTCTTTATTAAAGGAATGGTTGTTGGATTTACAGTAGGGTTTTTAGTCAATCAATTAGGATTAAAAGGTTTTTTATTATCCTTTATCTCGGTCTTACCGCAAAATATCTTGCTAATACCTGCCTTCATAATCATGTGTTCAGTGGCAATTTCGTTCACATTAAAAATTATAAAGCAATTATTTGTTAAAAGAACAAGTAATGTAGAATCCCCTTTTTCGTTATTTTTAAGATATGTTACGATTTTCCTTTTTATAGGGGTACTTGCGATGGTTGCCTCTGGATTTGAAGCATATGCGTCACCGTTTTTAATGCAGAATGTCGTTGAAATTGTTAGTAAATAATAATAATTATAATTTAATATTGATTATTTTTATTAGATTATAATCATTTTAGTTGGACACTTTCCTCTCATATGATATATAATAGTTTTGGGAACGTGGCGAGGGAGGAAGAGTAGTTATGGAAACCCGCATTGATCGTATAAAGAAACAGTTGCACTCTGCAAGCTATAAGCTTACACCTCAGCGTGAAGCAACTGTTCGAGTATTATTAGAAAATGAAGAAGACCATTTAAGTGCTGAAGATGTTTATCTTCTCGTCAAAGAAAAGGCACCTGAAATTGGCTTAGCTACTGTATATCGAACATTAGAGTTATTAACCGAATTAAAAGTAGTCGATAAAATAAACTTTGGTGATGGAGTCTCAAGATACGACCTTCGTAAGGAAGGGGCAGAGCATTTTCATCATCACTTAGTCTGCATGGAATGTGGATCTGTTACAGAAATCGTAGAAGACTTATTAGGTGATGTAGAAGAAATTGTTGAGCGTGATTGGAAGTTTAAAATTAAAGATCACCGTTTAACATTTCATGGGATTTGCGCAAACTGTCAAGAGAAACAATCAAATAATGAGAAATAACCAAGTCTAACATGCTAAGTTAGGCTTTTTGTTTTTTCATAAGTTTTAGAATAGATGGAAATGAGAAAAATAAAAAATTAATAGGAATTTATATAAAATCAATGTATAAAGTTTGTCCTTTTTGGCATATCTTCTAATATTACTACGATTAACCTATTATGAAATTTGATCCTTCTTACCTATTATACCATTGATTAAGAAAATGTACGCAAATGGGGGTTCTATATGATTCGTTGGTTAAGAACGGCTAGAGATATGTTAAAAGTATTTATCTTGTTTACTGGATTTACGATTTTATTCTATTATGCTATCATTTGGGTGAACTTAGAGTATCAAGAAATGCATCGTTACGACCAGCCAGAAGGTGCTGCATTAAAAGTAACGAATATGGTAAATAACGAGGAAGAAAATTGGTTAAATCGATTAATGTTTTTTTATGACAATGGGGAGTAGTTTGTATTGAAGGATCAAATTAAAGATTTTATTCATTATTTAATAGTAGAGAGAGGATTGTCACAAAATACAATTGTTTCTTATGAAAGAGATTTAAAGAGCTATCAAAAGCATTTATCAGAAATTCAACAAATAGAGTCGTTTAATCATGTTACACGATTACATATTATTCAATTTTTAAAGTCGTTAAAAGAAACAGGAAAATCAAGTAAAACGATAGCGAGACACATAGCCTCGATTAGATCGTTCCATCAATTTCTACTAAGAGAAAAACAGGCTGAGCAAGATCCATCAGTTTTAATTGAATCACCACAATTAGAAAGGACTTTGCCTAAAATTCTATCTCTTCAAGAAGTAGAAACATTATTAGAAACACCTAAACTGACCTCTCCTTTAGGGTATAGAGATAAGGCAATGCTTGAACTATTATATGCAACAGGAATACGAGTCAGTGAGATGATCAATTTAAATTTAACAGATGTTCATTTAACTATGGGCTTTATCCGTTGCTACGGGAAAGGAAACAAAGAAAGAATTGTTCCGATTGGTCACACCGCAACAGATGTATTGATACAGTATTTAGAAAAGGGTCGTTCAAAGCTAATCGATGGAAAAAATCCAACGGAAGCTTTATTTGTCAATCATCATGGTAAGCGCATATCTAGACAAGGATTTTGGAAAAATTTAAAGAAGATTGCTTTAGAGGCAAATATTAATAAAGAACTAACACCACATACATTAAGGCATTCATTTGCTACCCATTTACTTGAAAATGGAGCAGATTTACGAGCAGTACAGGAAATGCTCGGTCATGCAGATATATCAACAACTCAAATATATACACATGTTACGAAAACTAGATTAAAAGATGTTTATAAACAATTCCATCCAAGAGCTTAATACGAATTAGAATGACAAAAAGTATCTGTGCTTTTATAAAGCTAACTGCCTAGGAAATAATAGGTGGTTAGCTTTTTTGCTATTTATATAAATGAACTCATTTAAAGAGCTGTTAATTTATATTGTCAATGGTAATATAAGGAGGGTATAATGATTACATTCATAGTTGTCAGACTTCTGACAAGTTCTAATTGTTATCGAAATGAATGTCTTAGGTGAAAATAGGGAAAGTAAATAGAAGTAAATGGAGGAGGTTGCTATATGAATATGGATACATATAAACGAATTTTTATAATTGTCATGGATTCAGTAGGAATTGGTGAAGCACCGGATGCAGAGAAATTTAATGATTTAGGTTCGGATACATTAGGTCATATTGCTGAACATATGGGCGGACTAAATATGCCTAATATGGCAAAGTTAGGATTAAGCAATATTAGAGAAATAAAAGGTGTTCCAATTCAAGAAAAACCATTAGCCTTTTATACGAAAATGAAGGAAGCTTCAAATGGTAAAGATACAATGACTGGTCACTGGGAAATAATGGGCTTGAATATAGAAAAGCCATTTAGAGTTTTCCCTGAAGGATTTCCTCCAGAGTTAATTAATCAATTAGAGGAAAAGACAGGAAGGAAAATCATTGGAAATAAACCAGCTTCAGGAACAGAAATTTTAGTTGAACTTGGCGAAGAGCATATGGAAACAGGTGCGTTAATTGTTTATACCTCTGCTGATTCAGTTTTACAAATTGCTGCTCATGAGGAGATTGTTCCGATTGAAGAGCTATATAAAATTTGTGAAATCGCTCGAGAGCTAACACTTGATGAAAAATATATGGTTGGTAGAATTATTGCTCGACCATTTATCGGGCAACCAGGAAATTTCTCACGAACCGCTAATCGTCACGATTATGCGTTAAAGCCATTTGATCGCACAGTTATGAATGAATTAAAGGACAGTGGTTTTGATGTTATAGCGATTGGGAAAATATCTGATATTTTTGATGGTGAAGGTATAACGAAGTCATTACGGACAAAATCGAATATGGACGGTATGGATAAGTTATTTGAGAATGTTACTATGGACTTTAGAGGAATTAGCTTTTTAAATTTAGTTGATTTTGATGCTTTATACGGTCATCGACGTGACCCAGAAGGATATGGAAAGGCGCTTGAAGAATATGATAGTAGATTAACGGAAGTATTAGATCATTTAACAGATGACGACTTGTTAATCATAACTGCCGACCATGGTAATGACCCTGTACATCACGGAACCGATCATACTAGAGAATATGTACCATTGCTTGTTTATAGCCCGAAAATGAAGGGTGGGAGAGAGCTGCCAATAAGAGAAACATTTGCTGATATTGGAGCAACAGTTGCAGCAAACTTCAAAGTGAAAATGCCTGCATATGGAACAAGCTTTTTATCAGATTTGAAATCGGAGGAGATTTAAGGTGACGTACGAAAAAATAAAAGAAGCTGTAGATTATATAAAAGAAACGATTAATGTCCCACCAAGTATAGGATTAATCTTAGGCTCAGGATTAGGAATTTTAGCTGATGAAATAGAATCACCAATTAAAATTCCATATGAAGATATTCCTAATTTCCCAATTTCTACTGTTGAAGGACATGCCGGTCAACTTGTTATTGGTAAATTAAATGGAGCAAATGTTGTTGCAATGCAAGGAAGATTTCATTTTTATGAGGGATATAGTCTAAAAGAGGTTACATATCCAGTTCGAGTAATGAAGGAATTAGGAGTTCAAACATTAATCGTGACAAATGCAGCTGGCGGAATAAATGAGTCTTTTGAAGCTGGAGATTTAATGTTGATCACCGATCACATTAATAATATGGGAACAAACCCATTAATAGGCCCAAATGAAGGAGAATTAGGTCCACGTTTTCCAGATATGTCTGAAAGTTATGATACAGTGCTAAGAAATATAGCGAAAAAAGTTGCAAATGAACTAAATATAAAATTACAAGAAGGTGTATATATAGGAAATACGGGTCCATCCTATGAAACTCCAGCAGAAGTGCGTGCACTTCGTATCATTGGCGGAGATGCTGTCGGAATGTCAACTGTTCCAGAGGTAATTGTAGCTAAACATGCTGGATTGAAGGTGTTGGGTATTTCATGTATTTCGAATATGGCTGCAGGTATTTTAAATCAACCTTTATCACATGATGAAGTAATGGAAACAACTGAAAAAGTACGCGAAAACTTTTTAAAGCTAGTAAAAACAATTATTGAAAGAATTCGCTAAAAAAATATCTGTAAAGGTGTGATATCGAAATGAGGATGGTCGATTTAATTGAAAAGAAACGAGATGGAAAAGAATTAACAAAGGCAGAAATTCACCATATCATAAACGGTTATACGAATGGCGATATCCCTGATTATCAAATAAGTGCACTAACTATGGCCATCTATTTCCAGGGGATGACTGATGCAGAGCGGGCAGAACTGACGATGGCAATGGCTGCATCTGGTGATACAATCGACTTAAGTGAAATTGAAGGTATCAAGGTTGATAAGCATAGTACAGGAGGAGTAGGAGATACGACGACACTTGTATTAGCTCCTCTTGTTGCAGCAGTCGGTGTGCCAGTAGCGAAAATGTCTGGAAGAGGATTAGGCCATACAGGTGGAACGATTGATAAGCTTGAGTCAATACCAGGTTTTCATGTTGAAATCGATTCAAAGCAATTCATTGAATTAGTAAATAAAAATAAACTAGCAGTTATCGGTCAAAGTGGAAATTTAACACCAGCGGATAAAAAATTATATGCACTCCGCGATGTAACCGCAACTGTCAATAGCATACCGCTTATTGCTAGTTCAATTATGAGTAAAAAAATAGCTGCCGGTGCTGATGCAATTGTTTTGGATGTTAAAACAGGAGCAGGTGCCTTCATGAAGGATATTGAAGATTCGAAAACACTTGCAAAAGCAATGGTCGATATTGGGAATATCGTCGGCCGCCGTACAATGGCTATTATTTCAGATATGAGTCAACCGTTAGGATATGCAATTGGAAATGCATTAGAAGTTAAAGAAGCAATTGACACCCTTCGTGGAAAAGGCCCAAAGGATTTAGAGGAATTATGTTTAACTCTTGGCAGCTATATGGTACTTCTTGCAGAAAAAGCTGTATCATTAGAAGAAGCTCGCTTAAAGTTAAAAACGGTAATCGAAAATGGAAAAGCGATTGAGACTTTAAAAGTATTTTTAGAAGCACAAGGTGGAGACTCGACGGTTGTCGACGATCAAGATAGATTGCCACAGGCAAAATATATGTTTGAACTCGAGGCACAGCATGATGGTTATATTTCCGAAATTGTCGCAGATGCGGTTGGAACTGCAGCGATGCTTTTAGGAGCGGGTCGTGCAACAAAAGAATCGAAGATTGATCTAGCTGTTGGATTAGTGTTGAATAAAAAAATCGGTGACAAAGTGACAAAAGGTGAATCACTTGTCACAATCCATAGCAATACAGAAAAGATTGATGAAGTAAGGGAAAAGCTTTATGAGAGTATAAAAATAACTGCATCAGAAGTAAAACCGCCAAAATTGATTTATGCAACAATTGAATAACGATAAAAACCACGACATCAGTTATGTCGTGGTTTTTATTTTGCCAAAAGGAGTGAGCACTTTGTTTATAATATTTTTCGTTTTAGTAATAGTTGAAAATGTAGAAGAAAAGAAAAAACGGACCTTAAATTATTTATATTGCTAGTATATTTTTCCACTGAATGGAAAAAATGGTTGTATAAAGAATGGAGGGCTTATGAGATGAAACGGATACTATCATGTTTAACGCTTGTAGCAATGTTTATTGCTGGAACACCAATGGCATTTGCCAAAGAATCTACTACTGTCGAACTTGCAGATAAAGCGAAGTCAGCTGTTTTGATTGAACGCGATACAGGGATGATTTTATACGATAAAAATAGTGATGAAAAGCTTCCTCCAGCGAGTATGACAAAAATTATGACTATGTTATTAATTATGGAAGCGCTCGAAAAAGGTCAAATTAAAATGGATGAAATGGTTCGTACTAGTGAATACGCAGCTTCAATGGGAGGATCACAAATATTTCTCGAACCTGGAGAAGAAATGTCAGTTGAGCAGATGCTAAAAGGAATTGCGATTGGTTCAGGTAATGATGCATCAGTAGCGATGGCAGAGAAAATTGCAGGTTCAACGGATGAATTTGTAAATATGATGAACAAAAAAGTAAAAGAATTAGGCTTGAAAAATACTCACTTTAAAAACCCAACAGGCTTACCAGAAGAAGGGCATTATAGCTCCGCACATGATATGGCGTTAATGGCAAAGGAATTATTAAAATATGAGGAAATTACTAAGTTTACAGGGAAATATGAAGATTATTTACGTGAAGGAACTGATAAAAAATTCTGGCTTGTTAATACAAATCGACTCGTAAAATTTTATCCGGGTGTTGATGGGGTAAAAACCGGATTTACAAATGAAGCAAAATATTGTCTGACTGCTACTGCTAAAAAAGGGAATATGCGTGTCATTGCAGTTGTGTTTGGTGCAGACACACCTAAAGAACGGAATTCTCAAGTAACAAAAATGCTGGATTATGCATTTAGCCAATATCAAACACATCCACTTTTTAAAAAGGACCAATCACTAGCAAAACTAAAAGTGAGCAAAGGTTCAGAAAAAGAAGCAAACTTACAAACGTCTGAACCTATTTCTGTCCTAACCAAAAAAGGTGAAACTGTTGATGATGTTACTCAAGAAATTATGATGAAAAAGGATGTTCAGGCGCCAATTAAAAAAGGCGATGAACTTGGTACATTACAGCTTAAAAAAGAAGGCAAAGTTATTACAGAAAGTAAGTTAGTAGCAGAAAAGGATATTTCAGAAGCGAGCTGGTGGCAAATGTTTAAACGTGTAATGGGAGATTTTACGAAGTCTAGCTAATGTTGACGAATTGGCACTAGTTTTGTCATCATGCAGGAAATTAAAGTTTCAATCAAGAATGACTCTTTATCCAGAATTTAAGGAGGGGTAAAACCTTGAGTCTACAGATTGAACTTGATGTGAAAGAAACTGTACTGTGTATTCGACTCTCGGGTGAATTGGATCATCATGCAGCCGAAGAGTTGCGCGAAAAAGTAACTGATAAAATTTCGACAAATCAAATTAAACATATTGTGTTGAATTTAGAAAATTTAACATTTATGGACAGTTCTGGTTTAGGGGTTATTTTAGGAAGATATAAGCAAATAAAAGCCTCAGAAGGTGAAATGGTTGTTTGTGCAATTTCTCCTTCAGTCAAGCGATTATTTGATATGTCAGGATTATTTAAAATTATCCGTTTAGAAGAAGATGAAGTGAAAGCATTGCAAACATTGGGGGTGGCATCATGAAAAATGAGATGAACCTCCAGTTTTCAGCATTGAGTCAGAATGAATCCTTTGCAAGGGTAACGGTTGCGGCATTTATTGCACAATTAGACCCAACGATGGATGAATTGACTGAAATAAAAACGGTTGTTTCTGAGGCAGTTACTAATGCAATCATCCATGGATATGAAAATGATCCGAATGGTATTGTGTATATTTCGGTTACGCTCGAGGATGGTGTTGTCCATTTAACCATTCGTGATGAAGGGATAGGAATCCTAGACATTGATGAGGCGAGACAACCGCTTTATACGACGAAGCCCGAACTAGAACGTTCAGGGATGGGATTTACAATTATGGAAAACTTTATGGATGAAATTCAAATTGAATCTTTAGAGTCAAGAGGTACTACAATTAGATTGACAAAACATTTAACCAAAAGTAAAGCGTTATGCAATTAAAGGGAGACTTGCTATGGATGTGGAGGTCAAGAACGAGAATTCAAAGGCGCAGTTAAAGGACCACGAAGTCAAGGAATTAATTCGTCGCAGTCAAGAAGGGGATCAAGAGGCCCGTGATTTAATTATCCAAAAGAACATGAGACTCGTATGGTCTGTTGTTCAACGTTTTTTAAATCGAGGCTATGAACCTGATGATTTATTTCAAATCGGTAGTATTGGTTTATTAAAATCAGTAGATAAGTTTGATTTATCATATGATGTGCGCTTTTCGACATACGCTGTTCCGATGATTATCGGAGAAATTCAACGATTTATCCGTGATGATGGGACAGTGAAGGTAAGCCGCTCATTAAAAGAACTAGGAAATAAAATTAGACGGGCTCGTGATGAACTTTCGAAAACAATGGGAAAGGTGCCCACTGTAGCTGAGATCGCAAACTACCTAGACATTTCTCCCGAAGATGTGGTCCTCGCTCAAGAAGCTGTAAGAGCACCATCATCCATTCACGAAACAGTATATGAAAATGATGGAGATCCAATTACATTACTAGACCAAATAGCTGACCATACTGAAACGAAATGGTTTGATAAAATTGTACTTAAAGATGCCATACAGGACCTTGATGAGAGGGAAAGGCTAATTGTTTATTTAAGGTACTATAAAGATCAAACACAATCAGAGGTTGCTGAAAGGCTAGGAATATCGCAAGTTCAGGTTTCCCGGCTAGAAAAAAAGATCTTAAAACAGATGAAAGATAAAATGAATCAATAGTAGTTAAAAAGGGTGACACTTATCTCGAGATAAGTGTCGCCTTTTTGCGTTTACATCGTTTTATTCATGAAAAATTGAACTGTAAAAAGTGTTATGGACATCTTACTTCAGCGTTCGCTCGTTTCATGGTAATTATTGGTCTCCCAAAACTTGAATGATTAAAAAATCTCAAATGCATACTACCTATACAACAGTTAATTGGCATTTACAAATATTATGTCCATCTAATGAGTAAAATGTTTGTTTATATACAAATAAAAGCTCTAATGATGTTTAGTAAAACGACATCTGCATGAAAAAATTCGGAATTAACATTGTTGAAATAATCCATCAAAATTGTTTATTTATCTTTATTCTCTAACAAGCTTCTTTACAAACCGTTACTTGAGCAAAATTAACTAGTAGGAAGTGAATGTTGATGGAAAAAACGGTTTATGTAAGACTCCGCCACCGAATACAGGTCCAGCCAAATGAAGTTATAACAATTGGAAAGCTTGCGCTTATAGTAGCTAATAAGGAATTAAGAGAAAGACTGAGGAGTATTAAAATCCATCAAATCCAACCTAAAGATAAGAGCATGGTTGTCATCGATGTTATGCATGTTTTAAAGGAAATACATAAATTTGATCCAAACTTAGATGTGCAAACAATCGGTGCAGCTCAAACAATTATTGAAGTTGTTTATGAAAAAAAGAAGCTATCTCCACTATTATTTTTTCTTGTATGGGTTTTATTGTTTATAGGTGCAGGGCTAGCTATTATGAATTTCCATGAAGATGTAAGTATGCAACAAGTACATCAGCGGATTTATCGAATCGTAACTGGAGATGAAAATCCGCAGCCCTTGTTATTACAAATACCATACTCATTTGGATTAGGATTAGGGATGATATTATTTTTTAATCATCTGTTTAAGAAGCGAATTAATGAAGAACCAAGCCCTCTAGAAGTTGAAATTTTTAATTATCAGCTTGATCTAGATCAATATGTAGCCATGAATGAGAACAAGGAGAATTTAAACGACATTGATGATCGTTAACGCGATTCTCTTAATCATTATTGGATTATCTGGAGGTCTTGTTGTCGGTTCTGGTTATGTTGCCTTTCTGGCAGTGCTTGGAATTATCCCGAGGTTAACACAGCTTACGAAAACGTATCACTTTATTCAAGCCTATGAAATGGCAATTATATTAGGTACAGTCGTAGTGGGTTGGATAAGCTTACGTAATACAGTATTCTCTCTGTCAGAACTTTGGCTCATTCCAATCGGTCTTTTTAGTGGTGTTTTTATCGGAATGCTTGCTGCAGCTTTAACTGAAGTACTTAATGTTTTCCCGATCTTAGCAAAGCGTGTAGGTTTAGGAGATAAAATTCTCATATTATTAATGGCAATTGTTTTAGGGAAAATAGTTGGATCGCTTTTTCATTGGATCTATTTTGTTAATCATTAATTGGAGGTAATGAAAATGGGAAAAACCAAGCTAAAAGAGGATTATAAAAACCAGGTCAAAAATTATCAGCCTAAGCCACGATATCTAATCAATTGTATAAAAGCTTTTATTATTGGAGGGTTAATTTGTACTTTTGGACAAGTAGTTCAAAATTTTTATATTCATGTGTTTAATTTTTCTGAAAAGGATGCTGGTAACCCAACAGCAGGCACATTAATTCTAATATCTGCGATTTTAACTGGGGTTGGAGTGTATGACAAGCTAGGGCAATTTGCAGGAGCTGGTTCTGCTGTACCGATTACGGGCTTTGCAAATTCAATGACAAGTGCTGCTATAGAACATAGAAGTGAAGGAATTGTGTTGGGGATTGCTACAAACATGTTTAAATTAGCTGGAAGTGTCATCGTTTTTGGTGTTGTGGCAGCTTATATTGTTGGGATAATCCGCTATTTTTATGGATTAGCATTCTAAAAAAAGGGGTGGAATTAATGAAATTAAAAGGGAAACAAACATGGCAATTTGAAAATCCATTATATGTTCACTCTAGTGGGACAGCTGTTGGACCTAAGGAAGCAGAAGGGCCACTTGGTCAATATTTTGATGTGAAATATGATGAACTTCATTGTGGCGAGGATAGTTGGGAATTAGCTGAACGAAAATTGATGCAACAGGCAATAGATGAATGTTTAAAAAAAGCAAATAAGACAACAGAAGATATTGATATATTATTAGCTGGTGATTTATTAAATCAAAATGTAACTTCTAATTATGTAGCTAGACATGCTAATATCCCATTTTTATGTATGTTCGGTGCCTGCTCAACATCAATGGAAACGTTAGCAATTGGTTCAGCACTTGTTGATGGTGGTTTTGCTAAAAATGCGATTGCGGCAACGAGCAGTCACAATGCAACCGCTGAGAGACAATTTCGTTATCCGACCGAATATGGTGGTCAAAAACCAGATACTGCAACATTTACTGTAACAGGTTCTGGAGCAGTATTAATTAATCAAGAAAAAAGTGATATTCGAATTACGTCTGCAACGATTGGAAGGGTCGCTGATCTTGGAATAAAAAATGCTTTTGATATGGGTACGGCTATGGCGCCAGCTGCAGGAGAGACTATAGCTCAACATTTTAAGGATTTAAATAGGACGCCAGATGACTATGATTTAATATTGACTGGTGATTTGTCGGGAATAGGTAGCCCCATCTTAAAGGATATGTTAAAGGAAGAAGGATATGACGTCTATGAGAAGCATAATGACTGTGGGTTAATGGTTTATCGTCCAGATCAAAAAGTTTTTGCTGGTGGCAGTGGTTGTGCTTGCTCTGCAGTTGTTACGTATGGATATATATTTGATGAACTAAAACGTGGGAATTTAAATCGAGTATTTGTAGTTGCAACAGGTGCATTATTAAGTCCGGTTATGATTCAACAGAAGGAAACGATACCTACAATTGCGCATGGCGTCGTTTTTGAGAGAAGCGATAGGGGTGATAGCTAATGGAGTATATATTGGCTTTTGTAGTTGGAGGTGCGATATGCATAGTAGGACAATTATTATTAGATATTTTTAAGCTAACGCCGGCACATGTAATGGCGATTTTTGTAACTTTAGGTGCAGTTTTAGATGGATTTGGTTTATATGATAAGCTAATTGATTTTGCTGGTGCAGGAGCGACGGTGCCAATAACTAGCTTCGGTCATTCTCTTTTACATGGTGCAATGCATCAGGCTAAGGAGCATGGATTTGTTGGAATTGGAATCGGGATTTTTGAACTAACTTCGGCTGGGATTTCTGCAGCTATACTATTTGCTTTTATAATGGCGTTAATTTTTAAACCGAAGGGATGATGAAATCTTGACAAAAAGACAGGTCATTCTCATTACAGATGGAGATGAATATGCTGCACGAACAATTGAATATATAGCGGCTGAAGTTGGTGGTAGAGTGATATCTCGAACACAAGGGAATCCTACTACATTAACAGGAGCAGAAATCGTTCAGCTCATCCTCCAGGCTAAAAATGATCCTGTTTTCGTCATGTTTGATGATTGTGGCATGTTAGGAGAGGGAGCTGGAGAAACAGCTCTTAAATATGTTGCAAATCATCAAGATATTGAAGTTCTTGGTATTATTGCGGTTGCATCAAAATCACATCAAACGGAATGGACGAGGGTAGATGTATGTATTGATCGATTTGGTGAATTAACAGAATATGGTGTTGATAAAAGTGGCTTAAAAGAGCATGAAATTGGGAGATTAAATGGAGACACTGTTTATTGTCTTGATGAATTAAATGTCCCCATAATCGTTGGAATCGGTGATATTGGAAAAATGGCACGTAAGGATCATGTTAAAAATGGATGTCCCATTACTTTAAAGGCTGTCGAATTGATATTGGAAAGGAGTGGGTTTCATGCCAAAAAAGGATGAAAAGATTCCGATATACGATAAGCTTTCTGACAACGAAAAATTTTTCACTGAACGAGTAGGATTGAATACTAGTTTTGATTTAGGGGTACGAAAGCTTACGATTCTTGATATTAGAGTTGATTTATATTATTTAAATGGACTTTGTGATACAAGCTATATTACCCAAATCTTAAAGAACCTTACGGCAATAAATGATAATGAAGTTGATCAATCAAAATTTAAGGAAATACTTGAAAACCGTATTGTTAACCAATCTGTAAAGCCAGTAAATACTTTGGACGAAGCGGTCGACCAAGTATTGTCAGGTCTTATCGTCTTTTTAATAGATGGTATGGATACCGGCTTTGTAGTAGATGTCCGTAGTTACCCTGGTCGACAGCCAGAAGAACCGGATGTTGAAAAAATTGTGCGGGGAGCAAGAGATGGTTTTGTTGAAAACATTATTGTAAACACAGGGTTGATTAGACGGAGAATTCGGGATGAACGATTAAGATACAATATGTTAAAGATCGGAGAGCGTTCAAAGACAGATGTTTGCCTAGCATATATAGAGGATGTGGCAGATCCTGGATTAGTTGATAAGGTTAAAAAAGAGTTGAAGGCGATTGATATTGACGGAATTACGATGGCAGATAAAACGATTGAAGAATTTATTATAAAACAAGGATACAATCCGTATCCATTAGTAAGATATACAGAGAGACCAGACGTCGCAGCGAATCATTTATTAGAAGGTCATGTTATTATTATCGTTGATACATCCCCAAGTGTCATTATCACACCAACTACGTTCTTCCATCATGTACAACATGCAGAAGAATATCGTCAAGCACCTTCTGTAGGAACATTTTTACGGTGGGTGAGATTTTTAGGGATTTTCGCATCTATTTTTCTTTTACCACTTTGGTTTTTATATGTATTAGAGCCTTCGTTATTACCTAAAGAAATAAATTATATTGGACCAACCGAAAAATCAAATATTCCAATGGTTTTACAAATTTTTCTTGCAGATTTTGGTCTTGAGTTTTTAAGAATGGCGGCAATTCATACCCCTACGGCATTATCTACTGCAATGGGATTAATTGCTGCAGCATTAATAGGGCAAATTGCGATAGATGTAGGTTTATTTGTACCAGAGGTAATTCTGTATGTGGCTGTAGCTGGAATTGGCACATTTGCAACTCCTAGCTATGAATTGGGTGTAGCAAACAAAATGGTAAGGTTAGTGTTACTAATTGCTGTAGCTATATTCAAATTAGAAGGATTTGTTGTTGGGTGTACATTATTTATTATACTCCTTGCAAGCATACGTTCATTGAACACTCCATACTTATGGCCGTTTCTTCCTTTTAATGCAAGAGCGATGTGGGAAATCATTATCCGAACTACAGTACCAGGTGCGAAATTAAGACCAAGTATTGTCCACCCTCAAAATGTAAAAAAACAACCTAGTTAGGAAGTTGTATCATTGAAAGAACAACTTATTTATGATATTGTATGTGTAATTTAATATCTGATAATTTAAAAAGTAACAGGCAGTTAATATCACTCGTGTTAACTGTCTTTTTATTTTTATACTAATTATATATTTATTCACACCTAGGTATATTGAAAGAGGGGATACAGTTGTTCTTACATGGTACAAGTGAAATTAATGAACATGGACATTTAGAAATAGGTGGAGTCGATACGGTAACTTTAGCAAAAGATTACGGGACACCTCTTTATATTTACGATGTTGCGCTTATACGGGAACGAGCAAGAAGCTTTAAGCAAGCTTTTGAAAAGATGGGAGTTCGAGCACAGGTAGCATATGCGAGTAAGGCATTCTCATCAATTGCAATGTTTCAACTAGTTGCTGAAGAAGGGTTATCGCTAGATGTTGTTTCAGGGGGAGAATTATATACAGCAATTGCTTCTGGCTTTCCATCATCGAGAATTCATCTTCACGGTAATAATAAAAGCTATCACGAACTTAAAATGGCACTAGATCATGAAGTTGGTTGTATCGTTGTCGATAACTTTTATGAAATTGAGCTATTAAAAGGATTGTCGACACAATATAAACGGAAAATCCCGGTATTATTACGTGTAACACCTGGGGTAGAAGCACATACTCATGATTATATTACAACAGGTCAAGAAGATTCTAAATTTGGTTTTGGTTTATTAAATGGACAAATTGAGCAAGCAATTGAAACAATTTTAAACATTGAAGGAATTCATTTATTAGGTATTCACTGTCATATTGGTTCACAAATTTTTGATACAGCCGGTTTTGTTCTTGCGGCCGAAAGAGTATTTGAGAAAATTAAAGAATGGAAAGAGAGCTACTCATTTATACCTGAAGTAGTTAATCTAGGTGGTGGTTTCGGAATCCGCTATACGGAGGATGATGAGCCGCTCCCAGCAACCTATTATGTTGAGCAAATCGTAGAAGCTGTGAAAAAGCATGTAAATGAAATGGGAATAAATATGCCGGAAATTTGGATTGAGCCTGGTCGATCACTTGTTGGGGATGCGGGAACTACGCTCTATACTGTCGGATCTAAGAAAACTGTTCCAAATATTAGAGAATATGTTGCAATTGATGGAGGAATGAGTGATAATATTCGTCCTGCATTATATCAAGCAAAATATGAAGGTGTTTTAGCAAACAGAGTTACAGAAAAACATGATAAAGAAGTATCAATAGCTGGTAAATGCTGTGAAAGTGGTGATATGTTAATTTGGGATTTACCACTTCCTGAAGTTAAAGCAGAGGATATTCTTGCTGTTTTTTGTACTGGTGCGTACGGGTACTCAATGGCGAATAATTACAATAGAATTCCTCGCCCTGCAGTTGTATTCGTCGAAAATGGAGAAGCACAGCTTGTTGTCAAAAGAGAAAGCTTTGAGGACTTAATTGTAAATGATTTGCCATTAAAAACAAAGATAACACAAAAATAGTGATAAATTTAAATAATTAATTTTTGAACTGATTCTTGTAGTGTTTTTCATCTACAGAGTCAGTTTTTTATATAAAAATTGTGATATGTATCGAACTGCCTTTACACACCTTGACACTGGAGGAAGTTATTAACCGAAATTTAATTAAAAAGCAGATAACATATGGTATGCTATCTGCCTTGTTTATCTCATGAAATTTTTGCATCTGCCGATATTTGGTGGTTGTTCATATTATTAATAATATGTGCACTAGCAGACTGCTCATTGCCAGTAAAAAATGAAACAATCGCATTCCAAAGAGCAATGAAAAATTCTTTTAGTTTTTGAAGGAAAGATTGCCCTTCCTCAGAATTTAAGAAGTTTGATATTTTATCTTTCGCCTTTTCTAGCTGTTGACCAACTTGATCCCAATTGATATTTAAATCTTTCATCTTGTTAAATAGATTAATAAGATTGTTAATATCTTCTTCTGTTAAGGTAATGCCCAATTCTTTTGCTGATTCCTCTATTAATGTTCTTAGTTCAGCTTCTGTTTCAGGAACACCATTTTTTGCAATATCATCCTTGATTTTGGCCATTAGAGCTGAGGCGTTTTCTGTCCCTACTTCATCACCTAGTTTTGCTGTTGTTACTAATTCTTCATTTGCAACCTGTTTAACATCCTCAGAGATAGCTTTATCAGAGGATACTTCATAGGCTTTAATTAAACCTGTTAATGCAGCAGTTCCTGAAACTTCAAATGGTGCTGTCACATATATCGTCGCATCTTTTACTCCTGCCGTCATTAATGCATTTAAATACATTTCATCTGTTACCCAATCAATATTTTTTGTTTTGACCTCAAGGCCAGAACCCGATTTTTCAATTGTAATACTTGATGAAGAAAGTGCTTTTGATCCGATTGTTGCTTTTGAAATGTAGTTCCCTAAATATTGATGTTCCTCTTCATTTGTTACATATATGATTTGATTATTTTCTTCCGTTGCATTCATTTCTTTAAGTATCGTTTGCTTTTGCTGTTCAGTTAAGTCTTCACCTAGTGTTACAATAACCTCGCCAACAACTGCGTCTGCAAAGCTAATGGATGGAAAAGCAAAAAGGCATAAGGTGAAAAGACTAAACATTATTTTCTTCAAAGGTAAAACCTCCCTGATTTTTAAACAAAAATTCATTAACATCATCTATTATAGAGTTTTTTTAAAGATGTCAATAGTATTTTTGCTGTTTTCTCATTTTGATTTATTCTTTTTCATTTCTATAATCGATAAAAAAGTAACAGAAAACATGTTTCCAGTTTGCTGTTTATTCATTGATTATAGTAGAATAGAAAAGTGTTTATGTCTAAATAGACGGATTAAACTTATTGGAGGTTTCATACATATGAAAAAAGCACAAATTACGATGGAAAATGGAGATAAAATTGTCTTTGAATTGTTTCCAAATGAGGCACCTGGTACTGTAGCAAATTTTGAAAAATTAGCAAATGAGGGCTTTTACAACGGTTTAACATTCCACCGAGTTATCCCTGGTTTTGTTGCACAAGGTGGTTGTCCACATGGGACTGGAACTGGTGGTCCAGGATACACGATTAAATGTGAAACAGAAGGTAACCCACATAAGCATGAAGCTGGATCATTATCAATGGCACATGCTGGTAAGGATACTGGTGGAAGTCAGTTCTTTATCGTACATGAGCCACAACCACATTTAAATGGTGTTCATACTGTATTTGGAAAAGTCATTGAAAATCTTGATGCAGTGTATAAAATTAAGCCAAATGATGTAATGAAAGAAGTTAAAGTTTACGAAGAATAAAAATGCTGATACAAAAACTGCGTTTGTTATTACGCAGTTTTTTATTTCTTTAAATTTGCATCTTTCATTTAATATCGCTAAAATAAACATTAGATCCTTCAAACCAATTTAATATTATTTCGTTTTACATTCTTCGGGGCAGGGTGAAAGTGGAAAAATAATAAACCTTCATTTAATCCTTATTTTAAAAGGGTTTGATGAAGGTTTATTTTATTGCTTTATGCAAATGGTAGGTTTTTTGGTAGGGAATTTGCGATAACTATAATATATGCGGGTGCATTAAAAAGGGTATTACTTTAAAATATTTTCTAATGCCATAGCAGCTTCAGCTTGAATATTCCTAGTCAAATGCGAATACGTATCAAGTGTAACTTTTATAGAAGCATGTCCTAGCATTTCTTGAACTATCTTTGGGTGAGTGCCTGCACTTAAAAGTAGGGATGCGCAAGTATGCCTTAGGTCGTGAAATCTTATATATCTGACTCCAGTTTTTTTAACAATTCTCTTCCAAAATCTAGTGAAGTTGTCCAAACTTACAGGATTTCCATCTGGTTGACAGACAACTAAATCATGATCATTATATTCATTACTCTCTAGACGTTCCTGTAAGACCATAGAGCGGTGTTTTTTAAGCTCTGATATAACATAGGGGGCTACAGTTATAGAACGGAATCCTGCGTCTGTTTTAACCCCTTTAATTAATCCTTGTTGTGGTCTTAATGATTGACTAATTTTTATTTGTGATGTTTCAAAATCGATATCTTTCCATCTTAGACCTAGAATTTCCCCTCTACGCATTCCGCAATATATAGCAAGTGTGAACATTATCTTGTTTCTATGCTCAACTTTATTAAAAAATTCTTTCACTTCTTCTTTTGTCCAATAGTCAACTTTAGATTTACTAGGTCTTGGTTTAGAGCCTTTTTCTAATAAGTCAAAGGGATTTTTAATAATTAATTCTTTTCTTTGCGCTGTTTTAAAACAAGTTTGTACTAAATTAAATACTTTTCTAACAGTTCCATCTGATAAGCCTTTATCTTGCATATTCTTTATTAACTTTTCTATATCATCAACTTTCACTTTTTGAAGAGGTATAGCACCAATAACAGGATTAATATGATTTTTAATATGGCCAACATTAGTAATTCGAGTTTCTACTGATACATCTTGTTTATTTTTTAACCAATCAATTATATATTCTCCAAAAGTAACTTTGGATGGATCGATATATGTTCCTCGTTCCCACTCGGTTCGAGCAGCGGCTTCCGCTTTTCTTGCTTCAGTTTTTCCTTTAAAGCCGCGTTTTTTTATGGTTTTTCTTTTACCATTTGCATCTTTAACTTCAAAAGCATAGTAGTAATGTGGTTTACCACCTTTTTCATACTCATATATTGGCATTCTTTTCACTCACTTTCTCTAACTTAAAGAAAATATAAAATAGATTTAAACTTTTCATTTATTTTTAGTTCTGTTAAAATTTAAATAAATAAAATAAATTTATATATTTATAATCATAAAATAAATTTATATAAAAGGAAAGTGTTTATGAAAAATCAGTTTTACAATCAACAAATTAAAGTGGAATTTCTTTCGACTTATCCAGAACCAACTCAGCATGTTTATTCTAGAGTTTTTATCTTTAGTAAAGAGATAGAAGATATAGTTGAGAAAGATTTATATGATTTTAGCTTAGGACAAATAGAAAAGGTTATGACTAAATTAAATCCGTTAACAGGTAGTTCGGCTAGAACATATGGAAGGGTGATATCATCTTATTTAAGTTGGTGTAAGAATCAACGGTACATGAAAGGGGAAAATCCATTAAAGGACATAGGAAATGATTGGTTCAGTAATTTTGTAGATGAAACAAAAAAGATATTTATTTCATCCAATGAACTTGAGGATATGGAACAGAATCTTGTTAATTACCAGGACAAAGTAATATTAAGATTAATATTTGAAGGGATTGGAGGATACCAATTATCTGAGATATTAAATTTAACACCGAACGATATCAACGAAAAAAATAATGTTTTAAGATTAAAAGATGATAAATATGGCTTAAGAGATGTGGAGGTTAGTGATAAGTGTATAGAAAATTTGTATAAAGCATCTGAAGAAAAAGTATATTATATGAAAAATGGTGAATCGAAAGGCAAAAGAAGTATTGTTGATTTAGTCCATAGTGAATTTATCATTAAGGCTAAAAAAGTAAGGACAGTAGGTCTTTCTGATGGAAGGGCGGATAGACATTTGATATATAGAAGTATTTCTATGATAAGTGAGTATTTCGACCTTCCTTATTTAACTCCGAAGAACATTGAAAAATCAGGTATGATAAAAATGGCTAAAGATATTCTTGAAAAAGAGGGGAAATTAGAAAATGAACAATTGGCGACTATCGCTGAAAAGTTCAATGTTAGGAAAATAAATATAAATGGTTATGAGAAATACAACTATGCGACTCTTAGAGAATTTCTGAATGAAACAATAGTAAATATGATTTACTAAACCTAATAATGGGTTTAGTTTTATTCACATAAAATAAATTTATAAAAATGTTGACTCTTTTGGGGAATCAGGTTAATATTGAATTATCAAAGGAAATTAGAGTTAATTTTTTGTATTATATCACATAAAATAAATTTATATTTTATGAACATATTTTTAAATATAACACGTAAAATAAATTCTTTTTTCTTTGTATCACGTAAAATAAATTTAATAAATTTAGGAGGTGAGAAAATGACAAATAACATTTTAGATAAACATGTGTTGGATGTAGAGGATATACAGCGTTTCTTGGGAATTGGTCGTAGACAAGCTTATGAGTTGGTAAATTCTAATGCATTCCACGTTGTAAGAATTGGAAGAAGAATTAAAGTAGGTAAAGATGCATTCTTAGCTTGGTTAAACGGGAACGATAATAGCAGTAAATAATCATACATAATACATACTTAGCAATCTCATAATTAATACTTAATATACATATCCACCATCAAGGAGGAAATGAATAAATGAATACTGCTTGTATTAGTATAACTGACAACCAGAAAGCACTTCATGTAATGCAACAATTAATTTTAAAAGTTGAATTTATATTGCAAACCAATCAAGAGCAACAATATGCAGATTTCCTGAAGGAATTAATGTACGACAGTGAATTTGCAGATTTTGAGCAAACAATTAGGGAAGATATAAAGCAATTTGGCATAGCTGACCAAGAAATTATAGACACAATGAAAGAACTAATTCCAACAATCTAAAGGAGAGGATAGTAGATGTATAAAGTAGTAGATTTAGCACAAGCTATAGAAGATAAGGAAACAGGTATCCAGGAATTAAATAATTTTATTAAATCGGCTGTAGAGTTGAATAAAGGCCGTATCTCACTTGCTATTGAAAATGAAGTAAATGGTGAGAATCCACAAGTTATTCTTGATACGTTTACTGATCATTTGTTAAGCCATGCATTTTCAAATTACAGCCAATCAACTCTGTTGGAATATATCGCAAATGGAACGCTATTTAAGGCTCGTGAGTTGCTGTTTGATAGTTTGATAGCTAATGAGGAAATAAACGCTGCTATGATACTACAAGGGGCTTAAATGAGTGTTCAACGAAAGGAGGTGAAAACAGGTGAGTGTAAAGATAGAAAATAATGTTTCAATCAATGTTCTAAAAGAAACGAAGAGTTTGAACAGAATAATGTAACACCTCCATCATGGGGCTATTTCGGAATCCCGAGGTTCCGAGTTGAAATTAGCACATATAGATTTGTTTAAGCATCAGAAGTAATTACATAAATCGTCCGTCACAATTGTCACAAGCTATTAAAAATAAAATTAATATAAAAGGAGAAAATTATGACACTATACAAAAATAATGGAAATATCGGGGTAAATGAATTTGATTTATTAGTAGGTGGAGTTAAAGAAAAGGCATTAGAATTTACAGGTAAGCCAGTGGAGCAATTATTTGTAGATTGTACTAAAGATGATTACAAATTGGCATTCGAATTATTAGCTAAACATGTAAGAGGCTGGGCAGATACTAATAATGAAGGAAGTTTATTGATGAATATCGTTATGGAAGCCGCTGAGGAAATTAGTGATGATCAGATTGAGTCATTCATGTTAATTGAGTCTGCTTTATGCAAAGGGGCTAATTAATGACTGTAAATAAATACTGGATGATTTCAAGACAATTAAACGAAAAAGAAACTGCTATAAACAACTTTTATGAGTCTGCTCAACGCTTCATTAAACAAGCAGAAATAGAATTAGTTGAAGCTAGATTAAAGATACATGAAAAAATATTAATCTACAACGGATTCACATTAAGAAATCTTGATTTAACTGGAATAGATGAAGAAATGAAAAGACTTTATCAGAATTTAGTTGACGAATATAACATTAACAAACTGAAAAAGTATTCCAGATACAATCATGTTGTAGCGATCAAACGTTATTACCGGATTAGAAAAGGAATATGGAATCATTGGTCAACTTACTTAGATGTTATTGATGATTTATGGATTGGACTTGCAGAAATTTATGATGAATTAGTTGAAGCTAAATCAATTCCAAAGATGGATAATCTTTTTACGCAGCTAGAAGTATTAAAAAGTGAATTGGAAAGTGTAAAGAATCATCGTTTCGACAATCCTCACTTTGTTAAAGAATTAGAATTTATGTTCTTTGGTGAAAATGGATTAGAAACATTAAGTAAAAATGATGTAATAAGTTTATTCACCCTGGATAAGTCAAAAGAAACACAAGCTCAATTAGATAAATACCCTGATCAAATCACTGTTGATGACCTTTGGGATATGACATTTATAAATCGAGTCGAGGAAGAGAATGATTGTTTTGCATTCGAAAATAAATACAACTTATTTATAAAAACAATGCTAAATAATGATGAAGTTAGACAAGAAATGAACAAAGTAACAGATGAAATATTTGATGATATGTTTGATTTTATACCTACATATTCAGTGACAATAGATGGCTTCGGTCGTGCAACAAATGTTAAAAGAAATAAACCAACACTTAAAATTGTAAATGGAGGAATTAAATAATGAAAAAAACAGAAAAAGAATACTTATCACTACTTTTATCTTACATACTATAAACTGGAACGGCAAAGGCTTTTGAATCATATTTAGCACATAACATTGCAGAAGGAAATGCAGATGAAACTTCCATTGAAATATTTGACGAAATTGAAGAAGAGCTTATTATGATGGGACATTATCCAATTGAAGATAATGAGTATGATCAAATTTTTCAAGCTTATGTAGTAAACGATTTAGCTTTATCTAAAGTATTAAGTTACTTCAAGACTGAAGAACAGCAAAAACAACTATTGGATTATACAATTAGTAGCCTTGAAGAACATGAACCTTTTGAAATTCATGAATTAATTAAGAAGAACTTGGATAGAACGAATGCTAAATCCAAAACAGTTTAAAAAGGATCATAGAGTCACTGGATATGACTCAGAAAACATTATCACACGAATTAGGAGTCAGTTATTCGGCTCTTAATTCCTTTCTTAATGGAAAGGACATCTTTAAGAAAAAGTAAGCTCTACCGGCTTGCTATGCTCTTAAATTTAGACATAGATTATCCATTATTTTATAAACAAATTTAATAAGTAAATTATACATATCAACTATTACCGTTATGGGATAGTGAATTTTAACAAGGAGGTATTAAATGTATGAAACCAAATTAAAGCTAATGATCCATCCAAAGAAATTTAAACGGAAACCTTCTAGTAGTGAAATGGGAGCTATTATTAACAATGAAATAACAAAGCATCCTAGAACGCTTAGTGTGAAGTCATTAGCAGAGGAACTAACAAGAGGTAAAACTATAACCACTGGATATTTAGAAGCTAAATCAGGCCGTATAAGAAGACAGGAAGAATATTGGAAATCACAGCAAATGGTCGCTTTAGACTTCGATAACGAGAGGACAATTAAAGATTCAAATGGTAAGAAAATTAAAGTTAAAGATGTAACAGTAACTCTAGAACAAGCTTTAGAAAATGAATTTATCAAGAAATATGCTGCTTTTGCTTATAAGACTTTTTCATATACTGACAGTCATCCAAAGTTTAGAGTTGTGTTTATCTTCGATAAACCATTATACAACTTACAACAATGTAAAAACTTAATATTAAAACTATTAGAACTATTTCCAACTGCAGATCAACAATGTAAAGATGGTACTAGGGTGTTCTATGGTGGTACTGATTTACACGTTATCAACTATGACAACCGCCTCCCAACACAAATAACCCTTTGGGGGGACATAAAGGGTTTAATATCTATATATCCCACCAAAGGGTCAAGCTTAAGTGAAACCTTAAACAGTGACAATTTAAATGTTAATAATATGTATAGTAATAATAAAGATAAACTTAACATTATTAAATCAAGTAGCTGCAACTACTTAGCTAATAATATTGAGTTGATTAAACAGTTGGATATTAATAATCTACAAAAGCGAATTTATCAAAATTTAAATAAACCTTACATGCAAATTATACTACATAATACACATCAAGTCTACGATTATCTTAAAAAACAAGACTTAAAGTTATTCTTAGGTGTTAATTCTAATTCTGTAATAGATATATTTCATGATGAATCTTCACCAAGTGCTAGTATATACCAATCTGAAACAGGTAGTGGTCATTGGATGTATAGATGTCATTCAACGTCATCACCATTCTTTGGAACAATATTAGAAGTAACTCAAAAGTTAACTAAATTAAAATTAAGCGAAGTTAAGAATTTTTTAATGAAGGTTTATAACATAAAGATTGTTGAAAATGAAACACAAAGACAACTTAGAGAAGAAATTGATGCTTATAAATACATACTGCAATCTGAAGTGTTTCCAGAAATGTACCCTAATGTTTATAAATTGTTTAATCGTTACGGATTCTTCGATGATTTATACATACTGCTTGATTTAATCAAAGAGAATTTACCAGCTAATAGTGATGATCCTAGACTACTGTTCTACCATTCTATTGAAACTTTATCTAAGAAATTCAATAAAAGTACAACAAACACCGGAAGACGAATGAATTTCTTCACATTTTTTAGAATGATTTACAAGTTAGACGTTTCAGAAGTGCCTAGAAGTATCCTTGACATACAGAGGAAGAATAAATTTGCTAAGCAACATAAATATTTAAACTCAACATACGAAATGAAAATTTACGATTATAGTTTTTTTGCTGAATTAGATTCTCTTTGTAAAGAATGGATGTCCAAGGGGTTAACTACTAAAACCATGACTTACGAGGGGATATTGAGAAACTTCGGACGAGAAGAAGCTGATAGAGTTTTTCCGCAAGATAAAGGTAAAGAAATACCTACATTACATGAAGATATTGTTCGATTAATTGAGAAATCAACATTGAATTTAATAAAGCTCAAAGGTTGGGCAACTGAAAAAGAAGTACTTGAGCATGTGCGTTTATACTTTAAAGGACAAAAGAAACTAAAAGAGGATTTAATTAAACGTTGTATAGGTGACATGTTAGATAAATATGCCTTGGAACGGATTCAATGTACAAAGCAAGTTAAGAAAGAAATGAATATAAGTGAAGATCAATTGTCTGTTAGTAGTTTTCCGAAAATAATTAGAAAAATAGAACGTATGGAGGAATGTATATAATGCAAGCGAAAAAGGAGAATAATCCAAACAAGCATCTACAATCACAAATTAGCCTATATTCAGTTGACACCACGGCATTCATGAATGAAGAAGAGACTAAATACAATAGATGGGTAATCAAATATAATTACTACATTGAAAAGTTAAACAAAGTCATTAATGAACTAAAGGTATACAGTAAATATATTCATGAATTAGCCAAATTAGAATCTGATCCATATTACTATAGTTATGAACCAGAGAATATGTTGAAAGTAGTTAATACTAAGCAATTTAAAAGTAAATTAAACAAGTTAAATGATTTAAAGTTTTCTGCTTTTGAAGGTGAATTTTTAAAGGTAATGGATTCTTATAGAGAAGTGTTAACTACTAAGATTGCCTCTTTTGAAAAGAAAATTACTACTGAACGAAAGTATAGAAGGTTTCATAATCAAGCAATGTATATGATGGATTTAGATTACACAACTAAACTTAACACTATAAATGAATTTGTGTTAGTCCTTAAAAGGAAAGTTGAAAAAGAAAAAGCTAAAATTTTAGATTGCAATCAACATCTTACAGATGAAAAGCTAAGTAGGAAAAAAGATGATCCGTTACGTGAATTGAATCCTAAATCATTAACACCAAAAAGGAAGATATCTCAATTTGAATCTACTCTTACCAGAACACTAGGAGTTAAAACCGATACAACCACTACAGATATCTTCGTTGTACGTGCTTATAGATATGCGATATTTGAGGATATTGTTAAACGAGGATTTAAGTATTTAGGTGAAGAGTATCAATATTTCTCTTCAACAGCTGGTGGTATTAGAACGAAAAAGAGTGTTTTTATCAAAAAATCAGTGTGGGAAATGTATAAAAATAAGCTTATGTGCGGTTTAACAATTGAAGAGATTAATAGGAAAGGTGGGATGAATACTAATAAATTTCAAGCATATTTGAGTTTATGTATGACAAGTAGTGTTCCTTGGACAGAAGCAGAAGGGTTTGATATAAATAAATGCATTGTGGTCGATGATTTAAAGACTGTTGTATATGGTGAAGTTGACTATATTAATGAAAAGTATGAAATTAACCGAATTAATAAAGGTGTGGAAATTAATCATACTGATGGTGCAGGAATGATCCTTCCTTCAATCTCGAAAAAAAGTTTCCAATTTAGAATGCCATTTTTTAAGGGTTTACTCATTAGTTTTGATTACGTTGATTTCATCGAGAAACATAAAGATGCTAGTCCAATAGTAAAAGATATATACGGAAAAGAATGGAACATAATTGAAGATGGTATTTCCGTCATATTTACCAAATCCCAATTTAAAGCATGGTCATTTTGGAACACTGGTGAAGATGGTTGGTTAAATTATAAAAAGGATTTTAAATTAAACGGTTGTGAAGCTGTTAAATGTAAGGAAGAGGATGAGGTATTTAATGATAAACGATTGAGTTATCAAATGCTTCAGACATTATATAAAATGGATCGCACAAGCTTGGAGAAGCTATGTGAAACAACTATTAAGGAGATTGAAGATATAGGATCAGATGAAAAAGCAGCTCTAAAATTACTTGGTGCTGATCCTTCAAATGAAAATAAATTTGGATATCAAAGAGTTTTGGAAATTATGCCTGAGATGTTGAACGAGACATACACAAAGGAACAGATAAAAGAATATAGACGTTCTCTTATTAAAGAAGCTAAGGCGGGACATATACTTTTACCTGGGTCAAAGCGTACATACATAGCACCGGATTTATATGCTTTTTGTGAGAGGTTATTTTTAAAGGAAGAAAAGCCTGAAGGCCTATTAAAGAATGGAGAAGTTTCATGTGCTTTGTTTGAAGATGGTCAAAAGCTGGATGTGCTTCGCAGCCCTCATTTGTACCTAGAACACAGTATTGAATTTAATAAAGTGAATAATAAAACAAAAGATTGGTTCATTACTAATGACATCCACATGAGCGTAAAATCATTGAATAGTAAGCTTCTAATGTATGACGTTGACGGCGATGACTGTTTGATCGTGAGTGACCCATTGTACGTAAAAATTTCTGAAGAACACATGAAGGGTATTGTTCCTTTAGATTACAAATTAGGGAAAGCAGATGCACAAGAAATTAATAATGACAATATTTATGAATCGCTAACAAAAGCATACGAAAAGAATATCGGAGAAATTTCAAATGCGATTTCTATATGTTTTAATAAAGTGAAAGATAGAGTGGATTTGGATGTTGTTCGTTGGCTAGTCTTTGAAAATAACGCAATTATAGACTACGCAAAATCTTTGTGGTTTCCAGAACGTCCTAAAGGAGAAGTTGAAAGGAAAATAAAAGAAAGTACTCGCGGGAAATTGCCTTATTTTTTTCACTATGCAAAGGATAAGCCTAAAAAATCAGTAGCACCTAAAAACGAAAGTGTTGTTAATATGCTTGACAGTATTATCCCTAACAACAATATTAAATTTTCTGGTTATGAAGGTGAATTTGATTACACAAAGCTGATGAGGAATAAGAATATAAAACTTGATCAAACGATAATTGATAAATATGAGGAATTGAATAGTAGCAAGTTTAAAGAAATAAAATACCAGTTGAAAGAAAAAGAGGGTAGCAAACGTAAGCAAGTTGAGCTTCAAGTATATAAGGATATCAGAGATAAATTATTCAAATTAGGTAATAAAGATGATGTAATTGATGTCCTCATCAAATATCTATATGAGGTAAAGGATAGTAAAAATAAGCAAACTCTATGGTATGCACTTGGTAATTATATAGCTAGAAATGTAGAATTTAATGTATTAGGTATTAAACGTTGCAATCGATGCTATGTTGAGATTGAAAGGAAGCAAAAGAAATCTTATTGCGAAACGTGTGCAGAGAAAAGAAAAAGTGAGCAAAAAAAACAATGGAAAGAGAAGAACAAAAGGGGAAAAATAAAAGTTAGTTGAAAATAATTGCTTGTAGGAACCCTTACATATCAAGGGTTCTTTTTGTTATTTTAAAAAATAAAAATTCTCTTAGGGGAATAATAGTCAAATATTTTAATATACCATACTTAATATATTAAATTCAATGATTATTTTTTCTGGTCATTATTCTTTTCTTTATTTTGAATAATTATGCTACAAAACTTCAACTGTTTTTGATGCTTCAATTTTGATTGTGACAACATCAAAATAGTCTTGTACATTATTAAGTTTTTCTCCTTTTATTTGAATCAGTGGTTATGGAAAAACTGCTGATTTTTTTACTAAATTAATTCAATTAAAATTTTAAATCCAGAAGGAGGGGAGTGGAATGCCTTTATCTCGAGACGAAAGATTTGAACTATTAAATAAAATTAAAAGAAAAAGATTGAAAATGAAAGATCTTGCTCAACAAGTATCTTGTACACCTTCTCTGTTATCACAATATTTCGCTTTAAGTTGTAATATAAGCGAAAACAGAGAAAAAAACTTGATTAAAATTGTAAATGAAGCCAAGGAATTTGAGTATAGAAAGGTTTACCTTGAATAACAATTTAAGTGTTATTTTTGAATAAAAATATAATCTATTATCTCCACACATGGATTTCCAAAGGATTTTACCATGAAACCTTTAATCCATGTTTTTATATCCACGTATTACAATGCCTAATTAATTTTTTAAAGACAAAAACTTTTTGGAATTAGGCATAATCTCATGAGGTAAAAGTTTTTTCCTGAAGTTTTGTGGTGGTTTTTGATAGTATTTCTAAGCATACTTCAGTAAATCAAAGTCAAAAAATATTATCCTATTCTGAAATGTGGTTTGTGTGACGTTTCAATTTTCGGAATAGAAATTTGAATTGAATTTCTGGGTTGAAAAATGTCACCGTTCGCTATTGGTTCGAGCATTTGAATGGCGAATTGTTATTAGTAGTAGGAAATGCTCAAAGGGAGTAGTGGATTTATGGAGAGTAGGCTTGGTTCACCTACTCTCTAATTTTTTAGAAGGGAAATATAAAAAATGAAAAATATAAAATCGTCGATATTGGTTGATGAAGCAAAACATTATGATCAATTTATTGAGTTGCCAATTCAATATTATGATAAAACATATCATGTAAAATTATATCCATTTTTTAAGAATGAATTAATTAGGGATTTAGTAGATGAGCTAATAGCTTTATATCAAAATGCGAGTAAAGAAGGATTGAAAATAAAGCCAGAAGATAACAGTGATTTGGTACTATATTTTATTGCACGAAAATTTACTGATATCAAATTTTCAAAAGGTAAAAAGGCAAAAACAATTTATAACGAATTTAAGCAAGTATTTAATTCGAAGACCTTTTTAACAATCATCAAACAGTTTCCAGAGGAATCGATCAAAGAAGTGTTTGAAAGAATCAGTGAAGTAATTGCTGTTAGCGGAAAAATGCAAGGAGAATACGGTGATTTAATTCGAGAAAAAATTAAAGATCTTCCGTTAGAAAATAAAGATGTATTTTCTGCAGGTGAATAGAAGTGAATCGTTATTATTGTATTTATTGCAAAAGTTTATATGGAATTGACAGAAAATGTGATAAATGTAATGAAACAACAAAACCAATTAAAATAAATGTACAAAAAGGAAAATCTTAAAATGATGCAAAACATTAGAGTTGCTGGTATGGACTATTGTGTAAATGAAGTAGAAGGTCTTATTGATAATTTTGAATTAATGGGGCAAATTCGATATAACCAAGGAATAATTGAAGTAGATAATAGCTTATGTAAAACAAGAAAAGAACAAGTATTTACACACGAATTACTTCATGCAATCTTTAAAGAAGCTGGATATGATGAACAAGATGAAGAAATGATTGAGCGTGTTTCACTTGTGTTATATCAGGTTATTAAAGATAATCCAAATTTGTTAAACAGGAGGAATATAAAATGAATCGTAAAAATAGATACAAGCCTATACCAGCTAGAATTGTTGATATTGCGAATGTATTAGATATCCAGCTATCAGAGCCAAATATTAAAAAAGATCCATATATGACTGGAATGGCCAACGGTTTAATATTAGCTTTATCCATAATGGAACAGAATGAGCCTATATATAAAGAAATACCAAGCTTTAAGACATATCTATTACATAAACTTAAATTAAAATTCAATAAGTTTAGATTTAAATTAAGCGATATGTAATTTATGGCTTTTTTATTTTGGGTGCTTAGCTCAGTGGTTAGAGCAACTTTTCTTATTCAATTGAGGGTAAATATAGAAAATGTGGATCACCGGTTCGAGCCCGGTAGTACCCACTACATAAGTAAAGGAGCCTTTGATAGTCAGTCAAAAGCTCCTTTACAAAACCGTAATCACTTTCATGTGATTCGTTATTCTTCTGTTAAGTTTATTATACAAAAGAATAAGTTTAAAATCAATTAAAATATTATATTCACTGGCAACGTCCTACTCTCACAGGGGGAGTCCCCCAACTACCATCGGCGCTGAAGAGCTTAACTTCCGTGTTCGGCATGGGAACGGGTGTGACCTCTTCGCCATCGTCACCAGCAAAATTCCCCTGCTTAATCGTTTCTCATTTCGGTACAGAATGTACAAGTGTCTGGAGAGACGGGCTTGCCGTTTGTACTCCAAGTTCCACAATCAGGACAGGAGTGTGGTTTAACAGTCGAATAACACATCACACGAAACACCTCCTTAATCGGCGGTTTTACCGACTGACTAGGTCGATTGAAGTCCGCCGACTCGTCCAACTTTTCGTAAATTAGACCAGTAGACGGACTTCCTCTTATTGGAGAGTTCGACCCTGTCATAAAGGGTTTGTGAATGTCTATATTATTCTATTTGCATTTCTCACACAAGTAATATAATACTATTATTTAGTTGAAATTTCTATAAAATGTTACAAATTTCTACGATTTATTAGAGGACTTTATTCACATGTTGTCAAATTATAGAAGAGTAATCAAAAAAGTCGATAGAGGTGTTGAGAAATGAATAGAGTAAATGCGTTTATTGAGTTATTAGACGAATGGAAAGATGAAAGTGAAGTATCTAGTAGTTACTTTCAAGGGATTTTGTTCAACTTATCATATCAATTAGGTACAGACGCTTCACATAATGTTAGCAATACTAGTGAATTAAAAGAAAGAATTCTTTATCTAATTAATGAAGTAAAATTAAAGGAAAAGTTCATAGTAAACTCATTAATTTTAGAAGTGAATAATTTCTTTGAACACGATATAAGGAACCATGGAAATGCAATAGTAACGAATGAATCAATAATAGATAACTATGTAAAAGAATTTGGTGAAAATCCACCACATCTTGGAGATACACTGGAGAGATTAAAGGAAAATGGGTACAGATTTAAATTAGAAACTCAGTATGATTTATGGAAGTTTTTAACTTTGAAAACATTTAATTATGCGAGTGAAAAAGAATGGGAAAGACTTGAACATATTGAAATGAAGAGTGAGTTAGAGAAGCAATTCTCAGGTCTGTCGGAAGAAGAAATGAATTTAACATTAGGTGAATTGAGGGACAAAATTGAAAATGGTAGCAAGTAAAAGCACCTCTTTTGAGGTGCTTTTTTATATGGGTAAATTAGACGAAAGGAGAAATGTAATATGAAAAAAGAGCGATTAGATTTATTAATGGAAATTTATAATGAAGCGATCGAATATGACAATTTCTATAATGGATATAAAATTACTAATTTAGAAGGAACTATTACAGACTTATTTAACTATCAATATCTTGAGGAATCAGGTTATATCAAAATTGAATTAAGTACGAATGGAAAGCATTACGCACAATTAACTATTCAAGGCGTTAATTTCATCGAAGAGCATTTGAGAAAAGAAGAACAGGAAAGACAGCTGCAAAGGGAGTTTGAAAATTACACGGAAAAATTAAATAAACTATCTGCTGCTAGTGAAATAAATTTACACCTTTAAATTATGTGAGGTAACAATGCCGATTAAAACGAAAAATTGTGACTTCTGTCCAAATGTATTTGTTATAAAAAATAAAACACAAAGAAGAGGGTATTCTGGGATATTTAAAGGTGATCCAGTTTACTCTTTTTATTATGTCTGTCCAGGTTGTAATGGAAAGAATGTCGTCATGTACGATACTCCTAAGTATTATAAGCAATATATAAGATTGATGACTGCTAAAAGTAAAGAAGAGCGTGAGATTGCTAAGAATGAGTTGGAGAAAGTACGTAATGAAATTGAGGAAGAGTTGAAGAAGGAGGTTTAGGAGAATGAAAGTAATTAAAGGTGATAATGTTATTGATGTTCCTGGAAATATTCCGTTTAAATTTGAAATTAATGGTGAAGTAATTGACCATAAGAATTTTAAGGAACTGAACATGAAAATTACTATATCAAATGATGTTGAAACGGTTTATTTTGTACAAGAAGATTATGAAATGTAAGAGGGGATGAAAACTTTGTTTTTGTTTAGCAAAAGACCAATTGATGAAATGATTAATTTTGTAAGAGATAACACTATTTATGATTTCAATACGATCATGCAAGGAATGACTGTCGAAGAGTTTTTTAATATATATTTTGAATGTAAGTTTAAATTTAGTGAGAGAACTTACAAGAATTCCTATATAAAGATACCAGGTGATTTAGATTTTAATAAAGTCAAAGATTCTTATGTCTGGATAGCTTATAAGGAGTTGAAAAAAATGAGTGGTATTCCCACTTTGATTTATAAGGATGAAGTAGTGAATGAAAGATTCCATGATTTACTCATATATGGTGCAATTAGAAGAACTTTAGTTCCAGTAACTGATGAGCATGATAGATGTACAGGTAAGACTACAACATTAATTATGTTTGCTAAGAAATATGGATTTGCTGCAATAGTGGAGGAACGGGAGAATATTGAATATTTAAGGGAACGATTTGATTATAATCATATTTATACTTCCTCAGACATGATTCTAGGTGATTTAGATATTAAAAAAATTGTTATAGATGAAACAATTAGTGAGGATGAAGTACCAGAAATTTATGAAGTAATTACTGGATTTAAATCAATTCAGAAAATCAAGGAACATGACTGTTTAATTGACTTTATCGATGATTGTGTAAATGAATTAAATGCGGAATTAGAACAAAATCTTCGTCTACTTAAAGATTTAAAATTTGAGAAGTTAATGGAATGTAAGACTTTGCTAGATATTATGAAAGCTAATGATGATAAATAAAATGAAATATATCAAAGGAAATAACATTGTAGATATTCCTGATAATGTTAATTTAATAATAAACAAGGATGAAAAGATTGATTTTGAAAAGTTAATTAATCATGGAATTGTATTGGTAGATGAAAATGAAGAAATAACATGGTTAGTACCGGATGAAGGATAAACAGTGTGTAATTAAAACTAAAGAGGTGTAAACAATGAATAAAAGAATGAATACAATGATTGGGTTAGTAATGATGCAAACAGGAATTGAATATAAAACGATTGTCGATGATATGAGTGTGAAGGAATTCTTAAAATACTATTGTGAAGCAGCAGATGCCTTAGAAGATATTGATGATTATGTCAAAAAGGCTGAATCAAATATTAATGAAATTGATGATTCTGATTATGATGTTTCATTAGATAAATGGGATATGTAGATTAACATATGTTATTATATATGTTCACATGTTAAGGAGGTAAGTTGACATATGAGTGATGAACTATTATCTGCAGAACAAGAAAGTGCAGCTCAATTATTAGCCATTGGGGGCATAGATAAACAGGATATTGCGGATCGATTATCCATCTCACGTACCACTCTATGGAAATGGGAAAAGAATGAGATATTTAGAGCGAGGGTGGACGAAATCAAACGCGAATTTTCAAGTTTTGGTATCGGACTAATTGAGAGTAAATTTGTTGAGGCTGTTAATGATTATTGGAATCTAATCAAGACTACCGAAAATTCAAGGGTAAAAGCAGAAGGATTACGCTATTTCATAGATAGAAAAATAGGTAAACCTACAAGCAAAGTGGATTTAGGTGTTAATAATGGCCAAAATAATGATGGGGTAAATGAAGATGTTATCGATGCTGAATTTGATGAAATAGTAAGTGAATACGAATATGAGGAATAAAAAAGCCTTTACACCTATTAATAAAGTGTGAAGGCTTTTGATATTGCTTCAGCTTTTTGTTTATCAGTTGGTACAGTATAACGTTGTGCAACAGTAACAGAGTGTCCAGCAAGGTTAGCTATCATAGATAGATCGTTAGAAGTACGTGCCAATCGAGTACAGAATGTATGTCTAAGTTGATGAGGAGTAATATCATATTCCTTTAATAAAAGCTGAATAGCTCTAGTAGTAAGTTGCTTTTGTCTTTGGTTTATGAATACATATTCACATTTATCATTACGTGAATCAAGATAACGTTTGATTGAAGTGTATTTATCTTTTTGGATTGGTATCACTCTTGCTTTATGACCTTTAGAGGGAGTGTAATATTAACTGTGTAAGTAAGGAATGCGTACGGTTCCTTACTCACACAGTTTTTTATTTGATAGAATAATAAGTATAAAGCTAAAGGAGTGGTTTCAGTGGGGAAATTGAA